>JAUHWN010000035.1 GCA_030424665.1 Bdellovibrionia bacterium
TGAAGAGAATCATTCTTTGTGGAAAGTGTTATGGGGGTTCATTTTTAGGGCTCTTGCCAGCCGGATGCGCACTAGGCAAGAAGGGCAGGAGCCCGGCCCTATAAATGGACTCCCAGAATACTTGGAACAACTAGAACCTGATTCTCCTCATTTCAAAAACACAGAAATATGGGTCAGTTTAAGGGATTTACTCTTGGCACGCTCGCAAGAAATTGAGATAACTCTTCATCGTAAATTTCATGTTATCTTCGACGCTCTCTAAATCAGATCCACTGAGCTCAGAAATGACCTTCTTTGCCGATTCAATGTGATCAACATCTTCGTCAGCATGGACACTTAAAAAAGTGAGAGCCAATTTATCATATTTATCATTGAGCTTATCCTTTAGAATCCTTGGCAGAATATTCACACAAGAACTCTCTAGGACATAGATGTAACCCAAATAACTCTTTGGATTTTGATGTTGGATTTTGTAGTATTGTGCCTGGTAAAGACTTTGGGTTTCTGGGGATTCTTGAAATTCATCGATGCCATGACCAAGGTTTTTGAGATCCTTTGTGCAAAGAATTTCATGGTTCATTTCTTCAGCGATATGCTTAACCATTCTTTTAAACAATTTGTTGTCCTCAAAGCTCAAATGAGAAGCGGCGAGGGCCAATGTTTTAGTCGAATGCCGGATATAGAAGTAGGATTGCGCTAGAAAATTCTTATAAAATTTTTCGTCAGCCCAATCCAGTTGGTAGCATTTGTCATAGTACTCTGTGAATTCTTTTTCTAAATTCATAATTACCTCTTTAAATATTTAAATCAGGTTGTTTCGGCTCGCTAATGACTTGATCGGGATACTGGAAGACCTTTGGATCAATTTTTCGACGATTCCAAATGTCTTCTACGAGTTCATAAACATCCGGGTTAAATTTAATATCATTTTTATACCAACTAAGAAGATCAATTTTTACGCCATGCTGTTCAAGATCTTTAGAGATGACTTTTGCGCCGCCGTTTATACAAACCTCATTTATTTTGCGATTGTTGCGACTGGTACTGGTCATTGCTGAGAAATTAGACTCTTCGAGACGTTTGTTAAAAAGACCAACATGAACATCTGGAAACTTAAAACCATGCTCTCTAGCCCAGCGACGATACTTTCTTTCGACAGTAAAGTAACTATTCTTAATAATGACGCTTCCGTCTTTCGTTAGTTTTTCAATGGCGTCGTCATTCCAGTTTTTGAAGTAGGCATCTTCTCTTGAGGCTCTCAAGTTCATATCGAGAGGAGTCAGTAGACCGAGTGAAGTACACTCACCTCGATAGAACAAACCAAAGACTTCGTTTTGCGAGAGGAAGTCGTTGGCGTATAGAGTTTCTGGAAAGTCCTCAAGCTCCTGAGCCGCTTCAGTCCAGGTTTTGTGCCACGTCTCGTAAGCCGCTTCATAAAACGTCTCGAAGACCTTAGAGGGATTGCGACCGGGTAGAATTATAAGTTCGAAATCTGTATAAGCTATTTCCATGCAGTACTTCTATAATGAAATGCCGCAATCGCAAAATTAATAATGGTAAAGATTCAATTAACATTAAGGAAGAGTTAACTTTAATTCGCAGTTTCTTTAAGTTCCGAAAATTTCTGGGATTTGTTTTTTAAGAAGCCGTTAACCTCGATAAAGACCCGCGTGAAACTATTTGAATTTTTGTCATTTGAGGTCTGACTCTCAATATAAATGTCGCCTCCATAGTTCTTAAGAATGGTCTGAGCAATCGGTAAGCCCCAGCCAGTGCCTTGTTCACCCTCGGTTCCAGGCCGACTGGACTCAGATGAGAAGTGAAATATGTTTTCTAGAATTTCATTTGGAACGCCCAATCCAAAGTCTTCAATACAGATGAGGACCCTGTTTTTAGACCTCATTTCGAGACTAATGTTAATTTTTGAGTTTCTCTCACTAAATTTGATGGCGTTCCTGAGGATGTTTGAAAGGACGGAATTTGTAAAAGTTGAGGGATGCACCTCGACGATAACATCTTGAATATTTGGATCGACATTAAGATCGATTTGCTTATCTTGAAGCATGACCGAGAATTCATTTTCTATTTTCTCAACACATTCACTCAGTGGAATTTGATGTGTGTGTGGATCATTAATCTCGAGGCTTCTCAAGTCGATAAGGATTTCCGAAATCTTATCTAAGGAAACTTTTGTTTTATTGAGTGCCTTAGTGGTCCGCTCGTCATATTCGCCACGGGCGAGCAGATTTATACTATTCATGGCGATCATAATCGGGGTCGCAATATCGTGAGAGAGAGTTTTAAATAGGAATTCTTTAAAACCAACATTGGCTGCAAGTTCAGCATTCGAAGCTTTGAGAGCCTGGGTTTTTTCGTTGATTATCTGGGTGAGTCTATTCTTTTCGTCGCGACTGTATTCAACGAGTGCCAGTGCAGGGAGTAGGGCTGCTAAGACTTGGTAAAGTGCATAAGCAGTGAGCCAGCCCCAAACCTGATTGCCCGGTTGATTACGGTAAAAAGCAAAATTGACTCCGTGGATAGTTGTCAAAATCAGTATGAACGCGGCGACCTTGAATAAAGGGCGACCCTTCGACTCCTTGGTCATGAAGTATGCTGTGTATAGCATAGCGATCGCTCCACCAATTGAAATAGGTAGAGCTCGAATCGTAAAATTACCGATGTCTAAAACGATGAAAGTGAATGAGAGAATGATAGCGATAGATGCATTGGTAAATAAAAACCTATTGGTAATCTTCTTTTTTAGAAAAGAGAATAAGGACAGGCAAAGCAAGCTCGCAGGAAGGAGTGAAAAAGCAAACGAAGCGATAATTTGGTTTTCGTCAGCTTGAGCCGCTCCTTGAATAAAAAAGTTAACTATAAGGGCGAGCCAGAAATTAGCTAATAGCAGTTGATCTCTTTTTTTAGAAGAAAAATAGCCTATCACATTGTAGGCAAAATTAACTGCCGAAAAGCAGAGAATGATAGTAAATGTCGTTTTAATTAAAACATCCATGGGTCTATTGTAGCTTCGACAATATCATTACAAAGCTTAACATACCCGTTTCAACTCTATACATACGAAGGACATTATTTTGAATTCACATAAAATATAAACCAAATCTTTAACTTAAACTTATTTGTAAATAGGACTTTAATCAGGCAATTCAGTTCAGTCTCACATAGCTCCAATTTTCTAGGGGCGTTTACCTCTTTGACAGCTGTTCAAATAAATTTGGCGGCATTTTGCGCATTTTAACTCGTCTCAATTTGATACGCCACAGAGGGAATAGTTTCGAGTTGGAGGTCTAAGTTTGTGAACGGTTCTTGAATGACTTCACCTTAAGGATTAATGAATTGAGGAACCAAAGGTAATGAGCGAGAGATCTTTGCTTAAAATCATTAGACTGCACCTGCTGCTGTTGCTAAGTTTAGCGACGAGCTTGAGTGCTGCGCAGGAGCATCGGTATCCCCAAATCCGTGTTTTGGAGCTTTGTGAGGGAGCGATTGATCGTGGCCTTCAAACCTTCGAGCCGAGTCGGGCGCAGATGGCCCTTGATGAGATGAGTTCCACCGACCGTAATCTACCAGTTCTCGATAATTTAAATATCTATGGCCATGTTGAGTTCGGTGAAAACAATCAAATGATCATGCGAGAACCTAATCATGATACGTTTATCGGTGTGAGAGATGGGCAGCCTGGATTGTGGATCTACAATAGTCGACAAGTTCATTTTATTCCAATGCCAGAAGCACAACCTTTCAAATTACCAGTCGCCTGTGAGGAGCGAGAGACTTTAGTGGGCGCTCTTATTGAGCAAGGGGTATCTATCGGTCGATATACTCAAGAGCAATTGGAAGATCCTCAGTTTCGAGAAAATCTTCGCCAATTCTATTTGCAAAATAATTTTTATTATTGCGGTCCGTATGAGCAAGTCAGAGAAGAATTTGGTGATAATGTAAGAATCATAGCCAGTGATTTTGATGGGGAGCAGTCCGCTATCGTTATTGGCCAGAATGGACAATTGCGAAGGGTTAACCCTGCATTTATCGAATTTATTTCCCCACAAATGACTCCAGTAAGAGATGACCCGGAAAAAAATGGATATCGTGGTCCCACTGAGGAATTTTATCAGCAAATGCAGGATCGACTTTCTAAAAAAATTAATATCCTTCACAATTACTCTCATTCGAGAAATGTCGAGAGTGATTTTAGTTCTCAGGCAGAACCCTGGTACGACATCGTTTCAGAGTCTCTTTACACATGTCGCGAGATTTTTTCGAGATCAGATTTTGAAGGCATTGACCCTTTAATCAGTCAGTTGAGAAGAGTGATTGGTTTACATGAACTGCTTCCTACCCGTCGTGAACCCGAGGGAAACCTTCCTGAGTACAATTTTGTGCCCCCATCGTTTGATCCGGCAACGACGCAACGCTTGGAAATATAGATGCTTTATCATCGAATTTTAAAGACAATCATATATCTCCCTTTGATTTTGTTTTTGGCTGCTTGTCCGCTAGAGAGTCGCAATAAACCTGAAAATGGCATGACTGTTTTTTCTGATAGAAGTCCCGAGGGACCGGGCCGAGAAATTAGAGACTCTTTATTGCAGTCGGAGTTATTCACTGAGCAATTCGTTGGCGGAAGCACTCATCGTTCAAGAGGTCCAACGGAAGAACCGTCTGAAGAGTTTAGAGAATACTGTCGGGATGGACAGAACGATATTCTGAGTATTCAAAGGCCCATCGAGTCAGGTGAATTCACCTATCGGTTTCGTTTGGATTGTCAGAATGAAAATTTTCCGACGATTATTTATATCCCAGGTGGTCCGGGTGAAACTTCCATGGAATCACAGATCAGCGAGTTCCCCGAAAATTTCAACATCATTTTCACAGATCCCAGGGGTGTTGGCGAAAACTATTCCTTTTGGGAGTCCGGCGGGCGGGCTGAAGACTTGTCCAGTCAGAAAATCGCTCTCGACATAAAAGAAATTATAAAAGTTCTCGATTTGCAGAATTATATGATCCATGGTCATTCCTATGGAACACTCGTGGCGACTATTCTTACCCATGAAATCGAAAGTAATTCGAGTCGTGAGAGACCCAAATCCCTTGTTTTGGAGGGAGTTCAGGCAGAAGTTTCTGACGTGATATACGAAACGAGAGTGTTTAATCGAGTTCTACGAGAGCGGGTGGGAGACAATTATGCGCAATTTTCAACCCGAATGGATGAGTTGATGGGACAAGTCGACGAAGTTCATTTAGGAGTGGCGGCATCAATGATTCTTTTTAATGACCAGTCCGAGCTTGCTAGTCAGCATTTTCTTTCACTCGATAGCCCCGAAGAAGTGACTAACTTCTTTAGCGCCAATTTGAACGAATCACCTTACCCTCCTGGATTCGAAGAGGTCTATTCTGCGATTGCTTGTCGAGAAATGACGAGCCTCGGTTTGGCCCGATGGTTACATATTGAAAATGGTCAGTTTGGACTGGAGCAGGAAGGAAGTTGTAGTGATCAAGAACTTGATCAACCCTTTAGCCTCAGTACCTATCCTATTAGGCAAACTCCGATTCATTTGTTTGCTGGAACCCATGATACATTGACTCCGATTGCCTATTCGACGAAGTACTTCTCGCAAATGAAGCGAAACACCTCAGTCCAACTTTACTGTCTCAGGGATGGAGGGCATCTAAGTCTTCAAAAAGATTTAAGTTCCTCGTGCTACGAAACGTTTTGGAGTCGAATCGGTGAAGGGTCTGATGCGGGAGAGTTGGTAAGGGACTGTGACGGAGCCGAATCGGTCATCACCAATGATCCACTTCAATGTCTAGAGACTTTAGGACTAGAGAGTCTTTAATTATGGAACTTCACATATTTAAAGGGATTGTAAGCTATCTAAGTAGGCATTTGCTTTTTCAGCGACTTGATTGTCGGACTCTTTAAGGATGGGCCGCGAAAATTCTTCCGTAAATTTTTGAGTTTCTCGTGCCACAGAAATGGCGTTTTTCCACCTTAAAAAATCTCTTCGTGCTCTTTCTATGTAATGAACCCGTCTTTCAGCTTTTCTTAATTTTTTTGCGAATGGGGGGAAGAGACCGAAGTTAATATTAGTGGGTTGGAAATTGTCTTTATCTTCTTCGGTTATCGCGCGCAGAATTGCTCCCAAGGCTGAAGTCGCTGGGGGTGGAGTCATTACTTCGTTATTCAATTTCGAAGTTAGAAACTGCGAAACAAGAAGCCCAATACAAGTCGATTCGAAATAGCCTTCGACCCCGGTAATTTGTCCGGCAAAAAATAGAAGAGGATCCTTTTTGCTTGAAAGGTCAGGGTTCAGAAGTTTCGGAGAATGTATGTACAGATTCCTGTGAATGCTTCCAAGTTTTAAAAACTCAGCTTCTTCGAGACCGGGAATCATTCTGAAAATTCTTTTTTGTTCAGGGTAAGCCATCTTAGTTTGAAAACCGACGATGTTATAGGCTGTTGCCATTTTATTGTCTTGTCGCAATTGAACAATAGCGTAGGCTTTTTCCTGGGGATTGTGTGGGTTTGTTAAGCCCTTAGGCGACATTGGCCCGAATCGCAAAGTTTCATCGCCCCGTTCGATGATCGCTTCAATGGGCATACAGGATTCAAAATAGGGCGTGTTCTTCTCGAAATCTTTTGATTCGATTTTGCGCGCTTTTTTTATCTCTTCAATGAAACTGTAGTACTGTTCTTTATTCAATGGACAATTAATGTAATCTCCATCACCGCTGCCTTTGTCGTAACGATCTTGCTTCCACGCGATATCCATATTTATAGATTCGGTGTCGAGGATGGGTGCAATAGCATCAAAGAAGTAAAGAAAGTCTTCGGTAGCAAAGTGCTCTTGAATAGAGTGCGCGAGTTTTTCGTGGGTGAGTGGGCCGGTAGCTACAATCGTCGGTCTCGGAATTTCATCCAAGGACTCGACGATTTTATCAATTTTTTCGATACTGGGTTCACGGGCTATTTTTTCGCTCACTTCTTTTGCGAAATGCTCTCGGTCCATTCCAAGGGCTTGGCCCGAGGGAACGTGGGCTCGGAACGCACTTTCGAGGATACTCGAGGCCATTTGCTCAGCCTCCCATTTGAGCTGCCCAGGAGCGCTGTATTTGGCGTAGGTTCCAAATGAGTTAGAGCAGACGAGCTCAGCGCAATGTCCGGTCTTGTGGGCTGGAGTCAAGTTTTGGGGCCTCATTTCATAGAGGTGTACTCTAAAGCCCTTAGCTGCCAGTTGAAGGGCTGCTTCAGAGCCGGCTAGGCCGGCACCAACAATGGATATTGTTTTTTGATCATCGCTCATGGTAGATCTATTCACATCATGGCGGGGACAAAGTCAAAGTACCCTTCGGGGAATAAAAATATTGCAAAGCCGAGAAGACGACGGCCTAAGGATCAATTGCGACCTACGGCTGACGTATTACAGGCTCTCATGGAGAACTCCCGTTCGCCCTTGGCGGGTGGATTTCGTCGCTATCAACTCGAGCAGGAGTGGCCCCATGTGGTCGGTCCTCAACTCTCAGAGCAAAGTCTCCCAGTGGGCTTTATCAAGGGATGCCTTTATATTTGGGTCGCCCACCCAGCTATGATTCACCAACTAGGATTCATGAAAGAGGATATCAAGCGTCGGGTGAATGAACATCTCGGTTTTAAATTCGTCAATAAAGTGACTTTCACCCTCGACCGAAAAGCCGCTCTTCCCAAAGAGTAGAAGATTCGACCTAGCCGCAGATTTTTTTCCATTCGTTGATGGCCTCAAGGGGGTCGACAGCAAGACCTTTCCAGATTACTTCCCAGTGGAGGTGGGGACCATTGACTCTGCCGGTAGACCCGCTGAGACCAATTTGTTGACCACGAAGAATATGGGTACCCTCTTCGACTTCAATATCGTTCATGTGAAAGTATCGAGAGAATAGACCTCCGCCATGGTCAATGACGATGGTGCCTCCGGAGACAATCATTTTGTCGGCAAGAACAACGACTCCATCACCCATAGATCGAATCGGGGTATTATTCCGGGCCCGCAAATCTAGGCCAGAATGGAAGTAATGTCGTCCATTTGGAAGAATTCGAGCCTTTCCAAAAACCGAAGTCGTTTTTGACTGCAGAGGGGGATACCAGCAATTGAATTCCTTTAGGTGAGTAAAGTTATTCAATACGTCTCTCATGATTTTCCGCTCAAACTTTTTTCTTTTTTCTTCGGCATTTTCTAGTTTGTTCCAAACAGAAGACGGCAGCCTTAAGTTGCTGGCTTTTCTAATTTCTAGCTTTGGGCTGACTTCAATCTTTTTACTAAAGCCGCTCACTTCTTGTACAAACAAAAAGCGTTGAAACCAGTTCGCTTTCGCGCGGTTTCGAGTTCTATAGAAACCAGTGAGAGTTACGAAGTTCCTTTGGGAAATCCCCACGGCACCAAGAAAGTTGACGTTTTCATAGAGGGGAGTGAGTCTGCGGTTGTTGAGCCTCAATTCGTATGAGTCTGGCAAACCTTCAATAACAAAGAGTCTCCCGGATGGAACTGAAGAGGGAATCGACTCAGGGGCCTTTTCGTTGAAGCTCATTCTTGAAAGTTCGTGACTTGGAAAGCTAATGAGAAAGACGAGGCAAAAAAGAATCGTACCAAAGAGAACCAAGTCCTGGGCAGCTTCCCTTAGCCAAGGGGCTAAGCGTAGAATAATTGCTTTGGCGTTTCTATTTAGGTCACTCAAAAACTCTTCTCCACACGAATTCGATTCACTCTTGAAATGCGTAAGAATTAAGCATTAAAATAATTCTAACAAAATCTTCGGAAAGAAACCTCCCTGGCCGATTGTAAGCACTTATACAGGTCGAGGTCGAGTAAGATCCAAACTTACGTAGGATGTCATTAGCTTGGCAGGACGCCATAAATTTGAAGCTAAAAACGCGGGCTAAGTCTCCTAATACAGTCTGGGACCTAAAATCTAATTGGCATTCAAAATGCTTTATATCTTGGCAGGAGGGTTTATTGGTCTACTTTAGCCAAAAGTACCAACATGTTTTAAGAGTCCTGTGTCTAGTCGGGTTGAGTGTGCTAGCGCAGTCTTCTTTCGCCCAAGACAGTCAAATCCAGGCTTTAGTTCGCGCCATCTCAGATGCCACTCATATTGAGTTTTCGGGAAGGTCACAGTGGCTTTACCAAATGAACACTGAAGAACGAGAAGGTAAGAGCGTTGTTTATCTGCGCATTCCGCAATTAGACGAGAAATCTATCGCTGCCTTGAGAGCAATAAAAGACGATCGAATTGAAAAAGTAGAAATCACCCCCAAAGGTCTGGATGAACATACTGAGATTCGCTTTGTTCTCAGCGGTCACAAGGTTGAAAGCTTCGACTACTTGACCGAATCTCCATCGCGCTTAGTGATAGATTTCTATATCGACGAAAATAAAAAGCCAATCCAGGCGCAAAATCAAAACGCGCCCCAAGAGGGTTCCGAAAAGAGACGTCCGGCGGGTACTGATTACATAGTTGTTCCCCAGCCGAAACAGCAGCGGCCGGTTGTAAAGACAAAACTCGATAAGCCAGAGAATCAGTCAAAAAAAGGTCTTGAAAACATTGGTAGTATTCGAACACTTGACGGTTCAGACCCAAAATTAGAACGATTTAATGTTACCGAAAAAGAAATTAAAAAGTCTTCGATCATTGCATCGCAAACGAATATTTATTTACCCTTTCCAGAGTACCCATTAGAAAACAAAATCTATAATGTCCTAAAAGAGTCGCCTACCATTTATGAAATTGACCCCAAGGATACTCTCGAGAATAAACAGGCACGTTTCATTCTCGGTCTATTTAAGAAGGGTCGTGTCGCGGCGACAATAAAGGCCATCGAAGAGTTTGATAAATCTTTTAAAGATTCTCGCTATGAAGAAATTTTAGAATATATAAGAGCAGATCTTCTTTATTCTCAGTGGGAAAAAACCAACAACGTCGAAACCTTTGATCAGGCCATGGGTCATTACGACAAGTTGACACGAAAATTCCCCGGGTCACCCGCGACAGAGAAAACGACTCTTTTTATTGGATTTGCCTACCAAAACCGAGGAGATCATCTCAACGCCATTAAGTTTTTTAATCGCTACTTAAGACATTATAAGGACTCCAAATTGCGAGGAAAAGTTCGACTCGCGGTTGCGCGAAGTTTCTTAGACCTTAAGCAGTCTAAGCAGGCAGCAAAGGTTCTTGATGAGATCGAAGGGACCACTCAATTTGTTGAAGATAAAGCGACTGCAGCCTTCCTCAAGGGGAATGTTTATTTCGATCGTATGGAGTATGCGGATGCGATCGTGGCCTATGATGAGGCTATTCGTAAATACAAGACTTTTATTCAAGACCACCCATACGCACTTTTTAACCTCGCAGAATCCCTCTTTTGGGAAAGAGAGCCAAAGAGAAGTTTAGATAATTTGCGACTCTATATGCAGAGATTTCCAGAGCACACCCATGGCGGGTATGCCCTGACCCGTATAGGTGAGCTCATCGAAATTCTTGGCGCTCCGGCCTCGAGATCTTTGGGGGCTTACAAAGAAAGCTATTTTCGCTATAGAACGACAACTGGTGCTAAGGTTGCACGGATTCGAATGCTCAGTCGCCGTATGAAAGACATGAAAGAAAAAGAGATGAAGGCGACCATCGAAGAGATGAAAGAGATGAGAAAGCTCATCGATCTTCCATACTCTAAGGAGTTCATCACATTTATGATTTCTGATGGTTTCTTTTCGCGGGGAGACTATGAATCGGCGACCAATGTTCTCGTTGAGTTCTTTCAAGAGAATCCGACTATGGATAAGAAGAAAACCTACGAGGATCGAATCGTTCGAAACATCACTGAGGATATTAAGGGTCACGTTGAAAACGGAGACTTCTTTAACGCTCTTAAGACGAATGGTCGCTATACATTGACTTGGTTGAAATCTAATGAGCGAGTGGACACTGAGTACTTTGTTGGCAGAGCCTATGAGCAAGCAGGAGTTTTTGAAAAGGCCCGTGAAATTTATGAGAAGACTCTTGCTCGTTTACAGGAGATAGAAAATCAAGGAAACACTTTTACAAGAAGTGTCTTCGAAACTCTGCCAAGTATCGCGAGGGCGCAATTGAGGCTTGCAGCCGTCAATTATAAGAAGGGTAGTTTTGCGACGGCCGAAAAATATATCCAGTCAATCCAATCTACAAAGCCACTTAACGATATTGAGAAAATAGAAAGAGTTATACTTCTAGCTGATATTTCTAAAGAAAGAGGACGCCTCGATCTTGCGAAAAAATATTTTAAGGAACTATTAAAATCTTGGGAAGGTAATGAGTATCTAAAAGTAGAGCCCTATTTTAAGTTGGGCGAGATCCTTAAGACTGAAGGAAAATTGGCTGAAGCAATTCTCAATTTTTAAGAGGTCGTGCGGATCGTGGATAGTAACGGTGCCGAAAAGGACCACATTTATCTAAAGGCTCTTGAGAATCTTGGAGAGGCCTATGCAAAAACCAAAAAACCACAGGACGCCATTACTGCTTACAATAAACTTCTCGATCAAGACGTTGAAAATAGAGAATTTAATTCGGCTCGATATCAGTTGGGTACATTGCATTTCGACGCCGGTCGTATTAGGGAAGCCCAGCAGGTTTGGGAGCCATTGAAAAAAGATTCGAATCCATTTTGGTATAATTTAGCTCAGGAAAAGCTGAAGGAATCAGAGTGGAAGGATAACTATAAAAAGTATATTGAACGTATTCCAGCTATGTCAGGGATGACACAATAGGAGTATTAGGATGACTCAAAAAGATTATAGCATGGTGATGACCCATGATCGCGAAATGCACAGGACGTTGCAGATCGCGGAGAACATAGCCCCCACTAAAGCAACGGTCTTAATTCAGGGTGAAAGTGGTACGGGTAAGGAGCTTCTGTCTCGATTTATTCATGCGAAGAGTTCGAGAGCGAATAACGCCTTTGTGGCAATTAACTGCGCGGCAGTTCCCGAGAGCTTGATCGAAAGTGAGCTTTTTGGATATGAAAGAGGTGCGTTCACTGGAGCCGACCAAGCCAAGCCCGGAAAGTTCGAAGTCGCTCACAAAGGGACTTTTCTTTTGGATGAAATTTCGGAACTTCCTTTACTGATTCAAGCAAAAATTTTGCGAGTTATTCAAGAGGGTGAGATTGAACGCCTCGGTGGTATTGGGGTGAAGAAGGTCGATGTTCGAATCATTTGTACCTCTAACAGAGATCTCACTCAGATGGTTAAAGAAGGTAGTTTTAGAGAAGATCTATACTACCGACTTAATGTGATTCCGATGCGTACGATACCACTTCGTGAGCGTCCGAAGGATATCCGACTGTTAGCCCATCATTTTGTGGAAGCAGTCTGCACGGAAAACTCCTTATCGCAAAAGATTTTATCTAAAGAGGCCATGGAAAAGCTCCTAAATTGGGAATGGCCAGGAAATATTAGAGAACTACAGAACACCATTCAGAGGGCCGTACTGATGTCTACTGGCGAGCAAATTGAAGTGAGTGACCTCGATATCCCTGGATATTGTGAAAACTCAAGTTTTCAACGTTTTGCACCCGGGATGTCCATTTCGCAAGCTGAAAAACTCCTTATTTTGCAAACGCTAGATCACACAAACCAAAATCGCACCCAAGCGGCGCGACTTCTTGGAATATCTATCCGTACCCTGCGAAACAAAATTAGGGAGTATCGCCAGGAGGGGATATTGTGAGTCAGATCTACGATAAAACTTCAAAAGCACTCGGGGCTGCGATTAACTTTCGCCTCCTAAAACAAAATGTACTCAACTCAAATATCGCTAATGCTGAAACCCCTGGGTATAAGGCAAAAAAAGTAGATTTTGAAGAGGCCCTTTCGAGAGCTATTGATACTGAGGGTTTGGGTAAGATGCACGTTTCCGATAAAGATCATTTTTTAATGGGTCAAGGGGCGATTTCTAGGGCTCGTGCTGATGTTTATGACAACCCAGACGTTGTGACCTCTAACGATGGAAATACTGTGAATCTTGAAAGAGAAATGGCTGAGCTGGCTGAGAACACGATTCTATACAAAGCAGCCATTAAATTAATGCAGAAAAAATTAGCTGCAATGAGATACGCCGTAAGCGAAGGCGGACGATAGACAGGAGCTCCGAAGCTTTGATTTATAAAGGTGGTTTATAGTGGGTGATATTTTAACGGGCATGAGAATTAGTTCGAGTGGTATGGCGGCTCAACGCACGCGCATGAATACGATCTCGAGTAACATTGCCAATATAAATACAACTCGAACTCCAGAAGGAGGGCCCTACCGGCGTAAGGATGTGGTTTTAGAGCCGATCCCAGAGGCAAAGAGTTTTGGTGATATCCTCATGTCCCAACCAGACCGTAGTCTGCAAAGGGTCCAGGTCACTGATATTCATGTCGATCGAAGCGCTCCTCGGATGAAGTACGATCCAGACCACCCCGATGCTAACCCGAATGGCTATGTGGCTTATCCAAATATTAACTTAATGGAAGAAATGGCCAATATGATTCAGGCGACTCGAGCCTACGAAGCGAATGTTTCCGCCATGAACGCGACTAAGGACATGGCTTTAACTGCCCTTGAGATTGGGCAATAAAAAATTAGAACGGTTTATCGGATAAATCGTGTACAATATTTATAGATCCAGGAAGGATTTAGACCATGGACGGTTTGAGTATTAGAAATTCCCAAAAGCTTCTCGATCGAGGGCAAACCACGAGTGAAATTCGTGCAAATGATTTTCGAATAAATCAACCGAATATTGACGAAAAGGATGGATCATTCGCTGAGACGCTGAATAACTCCATAATGGAAGTCAATAAGCTGCAGAAAGTTGCTGATACAAAGATGCAAGCACTTGCTACGGGTAAGACGACCAATATCGCAGAAGTAATGACAGCGACAGAACGGGCTGACATTGCTCTGAGATTGATGACTAAGGTAAGGAACAAAATTATCGATGCCTATCAAGAAGTAATGAAGATGCAGGTTTGAAGCTTTAGTTATTGTTGAGTAGCCACTTAATGGTCTAGGAGGGATCATCCATTGAATGAATTGTTTAGGACGCTCGTCGCACAATCCAGAGATTTTTATAAGACTCTTTCGCCAGTAAAGAGAGTATCAATGCTTGCAACCATTGTCGTTGCTGTGGTTGGACTCTTCGTGCTTGTCGTTGTTTTATCGGGAAAAGATCAAGTTCCTCTTTTAACTAATATTCCTCCAGATCAAGTGGGTGAGGTTGTTGATCTTTTGCAGAGAAAGAATATTCCCTATCGCATTGCCGACGGAGGCTCCACAGTTCTCGTAGCTAAAGGACTTCTTCATTCCTCGCAGATGTCTTTGATGTCAGAAATTGGTGACGGAAAAATTGGCGATATTGGACTCGAGCTTTTTGATAAACAGGATTTTGGTCAAACCTCTTATGCTCAACGGGTCAATTACCAAAGAGCTTTGCAGGGTGAGTTGATGCGAGCGATTAACAGTCTTGATGTTGTTAAGAGATCGAAAGTTATTCTCGCGCTCCCACCAAAGAAAACTTTTCTCGAAGAAGGCGGTAACGCGAAGGCTTCGGTCGTAGTCGATTTACTCCCGGGTAAGGGACTCAACCAGGATCAAATTCGTGGTATCACCTATTTAGTGGCTAATGCGGTCGAAGACCTTGAGCCAGAATATGTATCTGTCATCGATGCCAAAGGTCGGGTTCTCTCTAAGCGAGGCAACCCAAATATGGCGGGTTCTAGCGAATTGATGGAGCTGCAAAAGAAAATTGAGATGGGTCTTGAGGAAGAGGTCGAGACAGCACTTACGAGACTCGTTGGTGAAGGCAAAGTCATTGTTCGAGTAAACGCAAGTTTAAATCCGCAAAAAGTTTCGATGATGCAGGAGCTTATCGATCCAGATAAAACCGCGATTCGAAGTATTCAAACTGAAGAAGAAAGTCTCAACGGAAATCGATCGAACCCGACGGGAGTTCCGGGAGCGCGCGCAAATCTTCCGGGTGCTGCTGATGCTGGTAACGTGGCATTTAATCAAGATGTTAAAAAAGAACTTAAGACTACAAACTATGATGTACCTAAGACACGAAAAAATGTTGTCGAGGCCGCTGGAAAGCTTGAGCGTCTAAGTATTGCTGTAGTTGTGGATGGTACCACCTCCGAGGTTGAAGGCGAGGGTGGTGAAGTTTCAACTCAGTGGACTCCTCGGTCTCAAGAGGAACTCGTTAAATTTGAGAATATCGTTAAAAATACGATTGGCTTTAATGCCCAACGTGGTGACTCTTTCAAAATTGAGAGTTTGCAGTTTAAGGGCGAAGACTTTAGAGAATCAGAAAGAGTTCTTAAGACTCTTCATAGAGAAAGGCTCCTCCGCTTTTTGGCAACATGGGGGCTCGCTCTCTTTGGCCTCGGTCTACTTTATCTCGTAGTGATTCGTCCTTTTATGAGATGGATCACAGATAGCTTCCAAGATTCTGTGGAGGACATGCTTCCACGCACGATTGAGGAGTTGGAGGATCTACAGTCTGTAGATAATACGCTTCCAGGTATGTCTAATGCGCTACCAATTCTCGAAGAGAGTCTCGATCCAGATAAAGCTGAGTCTGAGCTTCTAAAAGAGCGTATAATGAAAATTATGGAAAATGACCAGGAGAAGGCGGCTGGAGCCTTCAGCCTGTGGTTGGTTAGAAGGGACTATTAAGTATGGATCAGTCGACCATTCGATTAAATAAAATACCTGATCTAGATTTTGAAAGCTTAAGAGGTTTCGAAAAGGCAGCTATTCTTGTGAATTATCTGGGTGCCGAGGCCACCAAGGTTTTACTAAAGCACATGGATGATGCCGATATTCGAAAGCTTCTCGGTTTGATGTCGAAATACAGAATTGTTCCAATTGAAGTAACTAAGAAAGTATTAGAAGAAT
The DNA here is from genome assembly GCA_030424665.1 of Bdellovibrionia bacterium. Classification (GTDB taxonomy): domain Bacteria; phylum Bdellovibrionota; class Bdellovibrionia; order Bdellovibrionales; family JAGQZY01; genus JAUHWN01. The sequence continues at coordinate 15,963 of JAUHWN010000035.1, forward strand.
TCTACGAAATGATTTCGGAGTCCGAAGACTATATCTTCTCAGATTCAGTGACACAAAAGGATACCATTGTTGATGCTGTTGGCGAAGAACGGGCTCGAGGTATTCTCGGGCATCTCAGTGCTTCGTCTGGAACGCGATCTCTTGAAAGTCTTGAACTGGTTGATGCTAAATCTCTGGCAAATTTTTTAATCAACGAACACCCACAGACTGTGTCTGTCATCTTGGCTCACCTTGAGCCGGAGAAAAAAGGTGAAGTTTTAAAGCGACTTCCGGAGGCTTTGCAGGCAGAGGTTGTATTGAGAATGTCGAATCTCGATCATGTTGCCCCAGAGTTGATCGCCGAAGTTGATCGCGTTCTAAAAGAAGAGCTTTCGAATCTTGGTACTGTTGAGCAGGCAGCTCTGGGTGGAGTACAGCCAGTGGCCGAAATGTTGAACGTCATGGATAAGAATGCAGAAAAATCGATTATGTCGCGGATCGAGGAGAAAGACCCAATTCTCGCCGAAGAAATAAGAAAACTCATGTTTGTCTTTGAGGATATCGTCAAAATTGATGATCGCGGAATTCAAACTCTTCTTAAAGAGGTTCCTAACGATAAGCTTATTCTGGCCCTTAAAACTGCAAATGAAGAGATTAAAGAAAAGATCTTTAAAAATATTTCTTCGCGCGCGGCAAACTTACTTCGCGAAGACCTCAACAACATGGGACCTGCTCGTCTTTCTGATGTTGAAGGTGCTCAACAAGAAATTGTTAATGTGGCTCGAAGACTAGAGAATGAAGGTAAGGTACTTATAGCAAGAGGTGGTTCAGAAGATGCCCTCGTCTAAAGTGGTCCGTAAGGAAGAAAGCGATGGTGTCGTACTTTCTTATGAGGCAAAAAAATTTCCGGTGCAAATTTCAAAAACAGCGAAGAAATTTGTATCTCTCAATGCCTCTGAGCCCAATGATTTTATTATCAACCCAGCGGTTGCCGAAAGCACTGGGGTAGGAGTCTTACAAAGGCAGAGTCTTGAAGAACAAGTTGAACAAGAAGCTTTAGCCCGACTTAAAGATATGCAAGAGGAAGCCTATAAAGAGGCTTATGAGCTCGGTCTTCAAGAAGGACGTGATTCGGCATTTAAAGCGAGAGAAGATCAGCTCACTTCTCAGTTGGCCATTTTTGAATCGACCTTAGAGTCATTACTTAATTTAAAAAATGAAATGGTTGCCTTCAATGAAGCTCATATTATCAAGATGATATACCTTTTTGCCTCTAAGATTGCCATGGGTGAAATTGAAGAACGTCCGGAGCTTATTTTACCACTTGTTAAACAGTGTGTTGAGACAACTCAGCAAACCGAAGAAGTGACCTTACTGTTGCATAAAGAAGATCTAGAATTTATCAACTCCGTCAAAGATGAATTAGGGCGCGATTTCGAAATTCTCAAAAAGATTGAGATGCGCGAATCAACTAATGTCGATAAAGGCGGATGCATAGTGCAGACCAATTATGGTTCTGTGGATGGTAGTCTTGAAAAGCGAGTCGAAAAGCTATGGTCAGGACTGCAAGAAAGATCTCCAAAATCAAAAGATACTGTAGGTGAGTAATGTCCTCACTTGAAATTAACTTCGGAAAGTACCAGCGTTTTATCGAGAGAAACCACCTGATTTCTGAGGTGGGTAAAGTTATGGATGTTGTTGGTCCAATGGTCTTTGGGTATTTGCCCGGATCAAGTATCGGGAGTATCTGTCGCATATATACGCGCAATGAAAAACAATCTTTCTTAGCCGAAGTTGTGGGATTTAGAGATATGAAGTCCATGCTCATGCCTCTCGGTGAAATGCGCGGAATTGCTATCGGTTCGCGGATCGAACTAGTTAGAGCGACAGCGACTGTCAAAGTTGGTGATGCTCTTTTAGGTCGTGTTGTCGACGCGCGAGGAAAGGCGATCGATAAAGGTGGGCCCTTAGAAGGTTTAGCCGAAGAATCGCTTTACGCAGAAACAACAAATCCTCTCGACAGAAAACCTATAGATAAGCCTTTGGATCTTGGGGTTCGAGCCCTTAATGGCTTAATTACTGTAGGAAAAGGACAGAGAGTAGGGATTATGGCCGGAAGTGGTGTCGGAAAGTCCGTACTCCTCGGTCAAATGGCTAAAAATTCAAGTGCCGATGTTAACGTCATAGCCCTTATTGGTGAGCGGGGTCGCGAGGTGCGTGAGTTTGTCGAGAGTATTCTCGGCGAAGAGGGGTTAAAACGCTCAGTTGTGGTCGTAGCCACCAGTGACCAAAGTCCCCTATTGCGAATGCGTGGCGCTTTTATCGCGACCACCGTCGCCGAGTATTTTAGTAATCAAGGTAAAAGTGTTCTTTTGATGATGGATTCTGTCACGCGGTTTGCGATGGCCCAGAGGGAAGTGGGTTTGAGTGTTGGTGAGCCTCCCGCTTCGAAAGGCTATACGCCAAGCGTTTTTGCACTTTTACCCAAACTTCTTGAGAGAGTCGGTAACTTTGATGATCGCGGAAGTATTACTGGACTCTATACGGTATTGGTTGAAGGTGATGATATGGATGATCCCATCGCCGATTCCGTTCGCTCCATTGTCGACGGTCATGTGGTTTTAGATCGAAAGTTAGCCCATAAGGGTCATTTTCCATCGATTGATGTTCTACAGAGCACCAGTCGAGTAATGAGAGCTATTGTGGATTCAAAGCACATGGAATGTGCCAACGAGGTGAGAGACCTTTTATCGACTTACAAAGAAAATGAAGATCTTATCAACATTGGAGCCTATCAAAGAGGTTCCAACCCTCGAATTGATCGTGCCATTGATGTGTACGAAGGAATTAACAACTTCCTTAAGCAGGGTTTCGATGAGGTAACGACCTTAGAAGATACTGTGCAATGGCTCAACGGAGTCGTTGGGAGGGGCTAATTGAAATTCCAGTTTCGCCTGCAAAAGCTCTTAGATTATCGAAGTCAACTTAAGGTTAAGGCCCGCCAAGATTACGAATTGGCACTTTCCCACGTACAAAAAGCGAAATTGGAACTACAAGAAGTGTTCGATAGTATTTCACAGACCTACAACTATATTGGCGGCCTCGTTGGTGAGGGCCAGTCGAGGAGGGCATTTGTTTCCCAGGCAGAAGCCTATATTAGGGGCCAAAAAAGTAAAGTAGGACTCCTACAAAACAGAATAAATGATTTACAATTAATAGCAGAGGACAAGAAAAGGATCCTTGTCAGCAAAGCCCTCGATGAGAAGGTTTTAGAGAAATTAAGAAATCGGTCCTTTGAGGCTTTTCAGAAGCAGGAAGCTAAACGAGAAGCCAAACGAGTTGATGATTTAATTATTATGAGTCAGGGAAGACGAAATAGATGAGTTACGATCAGTATTTTAAACAAGCAAAGAGAAATACTGGCAAGGGGCCAAAAAAACAGAAAGTTCCTTCTAGAAAGCGGGCATCGCAAAAAACTCGTAGCCATCAGGCTCCTAACGTCAGTCAGTTAGAAAGCCGTCTTAATCAATTAGCTAAAAAACCAAAGCCTGTATATTCAAAAAATCATATTCTACTCGGTTTAGTCTGTGGACTTGGCTTCTGTCTTTGTCTTCTGCTAATGACGAGCTCGGAGTCGGTTTTCAAGGCTATTGATGGAATTGAAATTGGTTTCTTCAGTCCGGCCAAGGCTCAGAGTCAGGAAAAGAATGCCTCGTCTAAAAAAGAGGTTGTGGAAAAATCTGCCCCTAGCCCTGAGAAAGAGAAGACTGTAGAAGTACCGGACGTCCGGAATTGGAGCAACGAAGAGCTTAGTTTTTTCGCCAGTTTAAACAAACGCAAAGAGGGTCTAGACCAGAGAGAGCAAGAACTCAAAAAGTTGGAAGAGGAATTGCAAAAGAAACAAGTGGAACTAGATAAGAAGATTTCTGAACTAGAAACGATGAGAGCGAATATAGCTGAAGTTCTCAAAGAGAAGGTTACAGAAGATCAGAAAAGATTGGATAAACTTGTGCAAGTGTATCAGAACATGAAACCCGTTAATGCAGCCGCGATATTGGCTACAGTTGATGAGTCACTTGCTATAGAGATTTTAGGAAAAATGAAAAAAAGGGAAGCTGCCGCGATTCTAAATTTTGTTGAAGCAAAGAAAGCGCGTAGACTCTCAGAGAGATTTACTGGTTACTCTAAGAAGTAGAGTGACGAAACTTCCAGGATGGAGTTAGAAATGATCCAAGGACTCGGGTCGATTCTAAATTCGAATATTCCAGCGCAACAGACAAATCAGTCTGGCAGTGCTCGGCAGTCAGAAGCGACTTCTGGTGGAGCTCCATCTTCTGCTTTTCAATTAAATAGCAAACAATTATCTCAGCAAAAAGATCCTAAAGGGCTAACAAATAATAAAAGCTTACAAGGATCGGATAATCTCAGTGAAGGGACAATTCAGTTCATTTCTAATATAGAAGGTGTAATAGCCCAATTCATAGATCAGATGGATCAGGAAATAGGTTTACCTTCTGAAAAAATCCTAGAAACTCTAGATCAAATTGATTTTTCAGTTCTTTCGCAAAAGCCACAAACAGCGCTTGAAAACTTTATTGATCTCAGCGGTGTTGAGCCAGAGTCTCAAGAAAAAGCAGGGCAAATTTTTGTTAACTTTTTGCAAGATCTCAAAAAGGCATCGGGCCAGTCAGAAGACCAATCAAAGTCGCTGAAAGTTGAAGTTCTCAGTGCTCAGGACTATGTGCGAAAGCAAAGAAACGAAGGAATTGACCGTCTTAATTCGAAGTTCTTTAGTGCGGGTACTGGTTCGTTCGACATTAGTGCTATGAATATGCGCGGGAGTGACCTTAGCCAAGTTGAAGTTCCAAAAGCTTTTCCACAGAATATACAGACTCATCCACAATTTGCGCAGAATGCACAGGCTGCTGGGCAAAATGATTCATTGCAAAGTTTAGGTGAGTTCTTTAGGGATGCTAATGATGTTTCTAATGGTAAAGCATCTGTGCAACAGAACGGATTGCTCTCATCGGAATTATCGACACAAATGAGTGAATCATTAGTCCAGAAATTAAATAATTTAACGAATAAATCAAAGGCGGCAGCTCAATCCTTAGCGGCCTATGGAAAAATGGCAGCACAAGCAGGTGAGGGCATTCAAGTAACTCCTCCGTTTGGTAAATTGGCACAAGGATCGACGGGCGCTAGCCAGCAGACTGTGAATATTAATGAGCTCATGCTCGCTGGCTCTATGAACCAGGGAATGGCTCAAGAAGCCGCTGCTAATGGTGAGCAGACATTAACGGGCGACGCTCAGAGTTTTGAGAACCTTGTTCTTGGACAGGGGCAGGCTAAGACGAATCAGGCCGGCGAATTAGCCAAAGGCTTTATGGTTGAAACCCCGCAGCTGACTCCGCAACAACGACAAGAAAATTTTGGTGAAATTGTTAAGCAAGCTCAAGTCATGGCTAAAGACGGTGGCGGCGAAATGAAAATGCAATTGCGACCAGAAGGGGTTGGCGAAATCAACCTTAAGGTGAATGTGAAAGATGGCCAAGTCAACGTTCAGATGATCGCTAGTAATAAACAGGCCAAGGCATTGCTTGAAGATGGAATAGCTGACCTTAAAATGAATCTTTCTGGTAATAAGCTAACGCTTGAGGATCTTAAGATTGATCTCGCTCAAGACGCTAGAAAAGACTATCAGCAAAATCCGGATGAGCAAGCTAGACAAGAGCAGCGTGAGTTTGCTCAGGGATTTATGAACCAGTACCGTCAAGAACGTGAAGCTTTTCACGGCGGACTTTCAGGAATACCGAAGAGACCAGGTTCTACACCAGCCGAACCGAGTGATGATATTAAACCCATTGTGAACGAGAGCTCAAAAGAGTCTCGTCGCAGATTGAACTTGGTCGCCTAGGGAGGATGTTGAGATGATTTCAAAGAAATTGGGAACAAAAGCATTCTCTGGAGCACAAAATCAAAAATTACAACCCAATACAAAAGCCGATATTGAAAATAGTGCCGCCTATAAAAAAGCCTTTGGTGATCAAAAGCTAGGCGATGTACTCAATAAAATTGCCGACCCTAGCTTTAAAGGCAATGAAACTCGCAAGGTTGGAAATCCTGAGCTTGATAAAGATGCGTTCTTCAAGTTGATGCTGACTCAACTTCAGAATCAGGACCCTACCAATCCTCTGGAGAGTCATGAAATGGCTGCGCAGCTCGCTCACTTTTCTAGTATTGAACAACTTAATAATATGAATGCCACTCTTAAGAATATTCAGAGCCAAGGCAAACCAGATATGACAAGTCAGTATTTGGGTCTTATTGGTAAGAGTGTCAAAGGTGATTCATCGTCTTTTAGTCGCAATATTGGTGATAAAGAACATACGGCCAATTTTGACCTCATGGCCGACGCTCAGAAAACAGTGGTCGAAGTTAAAGACCAATTTGGTAAGACGATTAAGAGTTTCGAAATGAAGGACCTCAAAAAGGGTCCTAACCAGATTGTCTGGAACGGAATTACCGAAGATGGTCTAGAAGCACGGACGGGGCAATATCACTTCGAAATCAAAGCCATGAATAACAAGGGAAGAAGTCTTCCAGTAGATACGAGTTTTGAGGGTCGAATTACTGGGGTGAAATTTGTTAAAGGCCAACCAGTTTTAATGGCTGGAAACAAAGCGGTTCACATGAAGGACGTACAAGAGATTACTCAGGGAGTGGCCCCTCAATCCCAAGCTCAAGGGAAGCAGTTTTATCCCATTAATGGAGCGGGAGGTCCTAGGGATGTAACACCTCAGGATCAAGTTAAAAAGGCTACGGGCAAACAGTATGCAGAACTTCCAAATAATTTGGAGTCTGTAAAGATGTCACAGGGTCTCATTAATAAAGTTGATAAAGAAGTAGGGAGTCAGTAGTGCAATCAAATATTGTTGGCTCCAATATTGTTAGTCGCATTAATCCCACCGAGAGTGGTGCAAAGGCGACACCCAATGGCAAGCTGAATAAGAATGAGTTCCAAGATGTGCTCAATGGGTTTCAGCAGCCAAAGATGATTGAAAATCAAGAGCTCAAGCCTCAGGGGTTAAAGTTCTCTCAACATTCAGTTGAGAGAATGCATTCGCGGGGAATTCGATTTAGTCCCGAAGAAATGCAAGCCATAGAAAATGGTGTACAAAAAGCCCTGGCTAAAGGTTCAAAAAACAGTTTAGTACTCACCGACAAGAACGCTTTGATTGTCAGTACTAAGAACAACACGGTGGTTACGGTCATGGATCGTGCTGCCATGAAAGAGAATGTTTTTACCAATATCGACAGTACGGTAATGGTTTAAATAGATAAGGGTCTGGTCCTGACAGGATGTTGGGAGGACCTCCGGCCACTGACCGATTGATGTGGCTTGAAAATTTTATTTTCCTAGGAGGGGTTTATGGCAGTTCTTTCGTCATTGTACACCGGTGTATCCGGTTTAAAGTCGACGGGTGAGTCATTGGGAGTGATCGCGGATAACATCGCGAACGCCCACACAACGGGGTTCAAAGCCAGTCGGGCAGAATTCCAAGACATTATCGCAAAAAGCTTAAAAGGGATTCTCGGGGGGAACCAGATTGGTCGTGGTACCAAGATTGGTGCAGTTAATCCAATTCTTTTGCAAGGTAATATCGAGCAAACGGATAAGGCAACGGATTTGGCTATTTCTGGTGATGGTTACTACGTCCTCAAAGGTGATGATGGGGAATCATTCACTCGAGACGGATCTCTACACTTCGATAAGCAAGGTTATTTGGTTACTAATGATAACCAAAGGGTTCAGGGCTTTGAAGCTCAAGAAGATGGAACTATTATTAACAAGCTCGGTGACATTAAGTTTCCAAGAGCCTTGATTCCTGCTACAGGTACAAAGCGAGTTGATATCGACATGAACCTCGACTCAAGAGCTCCGATTAAAGAGTTCAATCCAGAAGAACCTTACGAAACTTCAAACTTTTCAACAGGAGTTGAAATTTTTGACTCACAAGGTACAAAGCACCTTGTTACTCTTTTCTTTAATAAAACAGCGGATCGCACTTGGAGTTACCAGGGGATGGTTGACGGCGAACAAGTGACAGGCGGTGAAGAAGGAAAGCTTGCGAACGTTGTGAAAGGTCAATTGACTTTTACGGTCGATGGTAAACTTGATACTGAAGAAATCACCGAGAGTAATTTTAACTTCGCTGGGGGAGCTCTTCAAAACCAAGAAATTAAAATCGATTTTGGTGATGCCATTACAACAGACGCGGGTAAAGGTCTCGATGGTACTAAACAATACGGTAAAGAATCTGACCTTATTTCTTGGGATCAAGACGGAAGTTCCGCAGGTACGATCACAAACCTTTCTTTCGATGATACTGGGGTTCTCACTGCACTTTACAGCAACGGAGAAACTCGTGATCTCGGGCAGATTGCTCTTGCGAAGTTTGAAAACCCTGAAGGGATGTTCAAAGTGGGTAACAACCGCTTTAAAGAAGCCAGAGCTTCTGGTACTCCTGATATCGGTAAACCGAACTCAGCGGGACGAGGAAAGGTTTTTGCCAAGTCTCTTGAGCGATCAACGGTCGACATTGCCAATGAATTCGTGAGCTTGATTCAAAACCAAAGAAACTTCCAAGCGAACGCAAAAACCATCACTACTTCAGATGAATTACTTTCTGAAGTTATTAATCTAAAACGATAATAGCGATCGGGCTTTTTAATTAGGGCCCGGTTTTCAAGAATTGCCGAACCTCATATTTGATTCTTGGCCGGAGGCTCTCCTAGCGAGTCTCCGGTTTTTGGTTTTGACATTAGAGTTCTGTGAGAACTTCTTCGGTGTATTGGGTGCTAGCGGCAGGAACTGAAGTCTCGCCCCCAGAAACTTGTGATAAATGATCTCTAGATGTCCTGTTAAATTGAGTACAGAAAGATATCATACCAGGATTGAAGCGTAAGCATTGTTTTCTTGAGTGATAGTTATTAGCGAGGATCACATCACTTTCACCTTCAAGATTGAGATTAGCTAAATTTTCACACATTGGTGAGTTACCGTATTGCCTAAAACATTCTTCGGCAGTCATTGCTCTTAAGCTTGCGAGATTTTCACACATTGGTGAGTTACCGTATTGTTGAAAACATTCTTCCGCGGTCATTCGGTTTGAAGCTAAAAAGGCTTCACAATGCCTTGAATGGCCTCCGAAATGGGCAATACACTGATCGTATGTTCTGAATCTTCCACCAGCGATTTCTGTATCGGTACCGGGGTCAGGTGTCATGAAGAAATCAATTTCTCCAGCATCCGCAGTTCGTGCTACAGCTTGGATACTAAAGCCAGTTGAAAAAAGAAATATGACTAAAAGAACTCTCATTATACTAAACATTCTAATTACTCCCGTTTCTTCATAACCCTCGTTTTCTTTAGATAATTACAAGAATCGTACCTGGGAGATAAAATATAGTGGGAATAGGCGGTGCTTACCCGTCAAAGGATAATCAACTGTCTATATAATGCAAATTGAGTTGGGTGAAGTGAGTCTCAAAATGAAACGGAGACCCTTTGTACAGGGTAAGTCGATTAAGCTGAAGCTTTTAATTTTTGCATGGCTGCTTCGATACGCGCTAGTACTCCGTTGCGAGTAAAAGGCTTAACGATGTAACCAGAAGCGCCTTCTGAAAGGGCACGAACAACCTCTTGTTTATCTCTTTCAGCAGTGACCATTACAATGGGAAGATCTGCAAGATTCATTTTCTTTCGGCAAGCGATAAGGACATCCAAACCAGAAAACTTAGGAAGGTTCCAATCGAGTAGAATAAGATCGTAGCCGGGGTCAGCGCTCGAAATAATTTGTAGGGCTTTATCACCATCATCGGTTTCATTGATCTCTGGAACACCAAGGTCTTCAAGAATATCTCTCAACTCAGAACGAACCATAATTGAATCATCGACGATCAGTACTTTCTCAGGCTTGTATTCCATGTTGCCTCCCCATATGTTTTTCGGAGAATCGCCAAATTCAATTAAGTCTAGGTTCATCCTTTTTTCAGCTTAAAGACCGGTCTTTGAGCTTTATTAAAACCGCAAAAAGGGCACTGATATTAGTACTATAGAGATCCATAAGCTCTTTGAAACATAAGATTTCTTAAAAGAAATACATTTAATTTTCTATTAACCTCTCTCTTCAAATACATCCCATTAATTAAAGACAGAAGAGGGTGGATCAAAACGAGATAAAAAAAGCTTCTCGTAATGAGAAGCTTTTGTAATTGGGGATTAAGTTGTTTTAGAGCTCTTAGGCGTGCTTTTTAATTTCACCCGATTTTAGCTTGGCAAGGTAGTCGCCAAGGGCCTCTTTCACCTTACCCGACAAGAAGTAGATTCCAAATATATTGGGAACTGACATTCCGAGAATCATGAGATCACCAAAATCTAGAACGTTTGTCGCTGTGAAAATAGAACCCATAAACACCGCTGCGATAAGAGCGATTTTAAAGAAGATCGAATATTCTTCGTCGAAGAGGTAGGAGAAACATCGCTCACCGTAATAACTCCAAGAAATAATCGTAGAGAATGCGAAGAGAAAAACGGCTAGTGACAAGAGATATGGAAACCAAGATATTTGCGAACCAAAGGCCATCGAAGTCAGTGCAGCTCCATTATTACCTTCGACGAATTGAGCCCAATCAGGATTAGCATAAGCACCCGTGATAACAATCACGAGGGCAGTCATAGTACATACAACGATCGTATCGATAAAAGGTTCTAGAAGAGCAACAACGCCTTCTTCGACCGGGTGTTTGGTTTTTGCAGTTGAGTGGGCAATAGAAGCCGATCCAACTCCCGCTTCGTTAGAGAAAGCCGCTCGTTTAAAGCCTTGAACGAGAACTCCGACAAACCCTCCAAAGCCAGCTTCAAAAGAAAAAGCGCTTGAAAAAATAAGTCCGAAGGCTTCGGGGACCGCTGAAAAGTTCATTCCTAAAATATAAAGGCAAGCAACGACGTAAATACCGCACATCGAAGGAACGATGGCTTCGGCAACATTGGCAATTCGTTTAATTCCACCAATAAGGACGACACCGACGAGGATCGCCATGATGATTCCGTAAACCCAGCGGTAGTCGGCAAAAAATGGAATCGTGGTTTGGATAGCATCAAGAGATTGATTGACCTGAAATGTAGTACCGCCACCAAATGCGCCACCAATACACATGAGTGCAAAAATAATTGAGAGTGTTTTTCCGAGCCCGGCTTTGCCCACTTCAGAGAGTCCTTTGGCCAAATATTCCATGGGCCCCCCCATGACGTGGCCATCGTGACGAGTTTCACGATACATTTGACCCAGAGAACATTCGACAAACTTTGAAGACATTCCAAGAAAACCGGCAACGATCATCCAAAATGTAGCACCAGGTCCCCCGAGTGAAATAGCGATTGCCACACCAGCAATATTTCCTAAGCCTACTGTGGCCGATAGGGCCGTTGAAAGGGCTTCAAAGTGAGATACTTCCCCTTTGTTATTAGGGTCATCGTACTTTCCCATGACTAATTCGATGGCATGTTTAAATAGACGAATATTGATGAATCCCATCTTGAATGTAAAAAAGATGGCTCCTACTACTAGCCAGGCCACCGCAAAGGGAATATTTGCACTCTCTACAAAAAACAGAACATCAAAAAATAAAACGGTCGCGATGACTGTATTGATTGCTCCAAAGAGTGCATTGAGTTGGTCCGGTAAAAGAATTCCCAGAATACCAATGAGCAATAGGACGGCCGGAAATCCGTAACCCAAAATCTTTTTCATTTTTCCCCCACGTTTAAAAAGCAATTTTAAAGAGACGAGGGATTAATTTCGCTTAAGCGACTAAAGCCTTTCGCTTGGACTTTGAGGATGACCGCTTGTTTGACGGCATTTCTTTGTTTATCCAAAGATATGGTGCCTGTGACTCCTCGATGCTTGCTCGTCTCAGCAATTGCATTTTGAAGGGGCATTGTAGGGCTTCGCTCTTGTTTTTCAAGGGCTTCCAATAAGATATTCCCCGCATCATAGGATAGCGCAGCAAGGCTATCGGGAGACTTCTTCCAGCGCTCCTCAAAGCCTTTCGAAAAGAGAAGATTTTGCGCATTTGATGAATGGCTGTGGTAATGGCTGGAGAAGTAGGCGTTTAATCCGGCGAATTCCCGGTAAGTTTGTGGGCTATCCCAGCCATCTCCACCGAGTAAGGGAAGATTTACCCCTTCAGAGAACAAGTATTTCGCCAGTTGACTCGCATCGTTATAGTAGCCGGGAATATAAATGCCATCGAAGGCTTTCGCTTTTATTTCGCTGACGAGGGACTTCCACTCGTAACGACCCCGATAGTAGAAGGCTTTGGCGACAACTGACTGTTGCGAAGTAAGGGATGCTTTAAAGAACTTTGCCAGGCCACGGCTATAGCCAGAATTTTGGTCGACGATGAGGGCTATCTTTTTAAGGCCCAATGTTTGAGTCGAAAAATGGGCCATCGCCTTTGCTTGAAAGGAGTCAGAGAAACAAACTCTAAAAACATAGGAGCCAATTTCTGTGAAAGATTCGGAAGTGGCTCCAGGAGAGATAAAAGGAATTTTTAGGCGCTGTGCTTGTTTTGCCCCTTCGAGAGCTTGCTGACTCAAGCTATCACCAATGATTGCGGTGACTCCTCTTTCGGCCAATTTTTTAACAGCTTTTTGCGCGGATCCCATTTGTCCTTCGGTATCGATGCTAATAAGTTCGATGGCTTTGCCATCGATTCCGCCTTTAGAGTTTTGCTCTTCAATGGCTAGTAGTAATCCTCGTTTAGAACTCTTGCCAAATGACGAAAGTGGACCAGTAAAATCTCCGTAGTGGCCAATTAAAATCTGGGACGTTTTTTGCGACTTCAAGTTTTGGTCGTTATGCTGAGTGCAGGCTAAAAAACCAAAACTGAGAAAAAATAAAAATGGAATTATAAATAATGTCTTCAAAGTTCCCCCCGAATTAGAATCCTTGAAACTGTCTAGGGAGATATCAAAAAAAGGATTTGAAAACAATAAAACCAAGAGAGGGCTAATTTTTTTCAGACCCTACTAGTGCCAAAGTGAGATCAGGTTGAAAGGATTTGTGCAAGCTTTACTAATTTCAGGTCAATGGCTTTCTTATTTTGTGCGATATCTCCATGGGGAACCAGGCAGACCTCATTTTTCATTATACCTACCATTAAATCGCATTGCCCATTTTGTAAAACTTCAACGGCTTTAGCACCAAGTTGTGAGGCTAAGACTCGGTCTAGAGCTGTCGGAGCGCCTCCTCGTTGGGTGTGCCCGAGGATACAAACCTTTGCTTCGAAACCGGATTTTTTGCGGATAGCTTCTGAGAGATCATAAGCGCGGCCGGGCTTTTCTCCCTCCGCAGTGACAAGAATAGAGCTCATTTTTCCACGGGCCATTCCTCGCTTGATGTGTTCGATTGCGTGGTCAACGGTCACCGGATTTTGTTGAAAAAATATTTCTTCAGCACCTCCAGAGAGTCCGGTCCACGTGGCGATAAAACCTGAGTTTCTTCCCATCACTTCTACAATAAAGAGCCGGTCGTGGCTCGCTGCCGTGTCGCGAATTTGATCGATACTTCGCATGGCTGTGTTGATAGCTGTATCAAATCCAATAGTGAGTTCCGATCCATAAATGTCGTTATCAATGGTGCCAGGAACTCCAACAATAGGAATACCGTGTTCTTTCCAAAGTAAATGGGCTCCAGTGAGAGAGCCATCTCCACCGATACAGACAATGGCATCGATGTTTTGCGATTTAAGGTGATCGGCTGCTTTCTTTCTGGCTTCAGGTTTGTGCATCTCGGGGGCGCGACCGGTTTTTAAAATAGTGCCGCCTTTTTGAATAATGTTAGCCATCATCCTCGTGCTGAGGTCCTCGATTTGATTGTCGAGGAGTCCCTGATAGCCGTGAAAAATACCTTTAACTTTGATTCCATTGCTGAGGGCCAAGCGGACAACAGCCCGAATAGCGGCGTTCATTCCCGGAGCGTCTCCACCGGAAGTCATTACTGCAATTGTTTTTAACTGATCGTTCGAAAATTGAGCCATATGTAAATTATGTATGAGACCTAAAAAGAATCAAGAAAACAAAGTGAATAGATTTCAAAGAGTGCTCTTTGACACCAGTTTCCTTGGCCTAGTTGTTGCTCAATAGAGGATCTTAAGGGATCAAGGGTCATAAGGTTTCCATTGGAAGTCTGTGATCGAAGTTATTAAAAGAGGGGGAAGCATGTATCGCGCCATCAGAGCGATTCTACTGGCCAGTATTCTATTGGCTGTTCTTTATAATGAAGCTCGAGCTGACGTCGATGTAGACCCGGCACAGAGCGGTGTCGCCGGAATACAAGCGGATTCGCGACTTTATTTAAAAAATTACCTTTATGCGCTCAAAGAAAGAAGTACGGCGCAAAAGAAGTACCAAGTGATTATTGAGGAACTCGCGACTTTACAGGAAAGTCTTGGTCAAGAAACAGCCAAATTAGCAGTGCTAGAAAAGGACCTTCAAGATCTGCGCAATCAATTTGCAACTGTGCCCCAGCAAAAGGCATTTATTCAGAGGGGTATTGGGAAGATTGCAGAGCAAAAACTCGATATTGAAGCTCAAATTTCCTCTCTTCCTGAGTTTTCAGATAAGGCTACGCCCAATCAAACAGAGTTGAGAAAAAAGGTAGTTAGGGTGCAAACGAATATCTCGGCAAAACGAAGCGACATTTCGAGACTCGAGGGAAGAATTCAGAGTATTCGTTCATCCAATGAGTACCAATCACTCCTTGCTGAAAGAAATCGCTATCGCAATTCACTGGCCAGTCGGCAAAGTGAAGAGTCTCAACTGCAATCGCAAATTCAATTATTATCTTCGCAGATCGTGCAAAATAGAAGTGAAGTGCGAGACGCAAGAGATCACATTGGCCGGATCGATGCCCGCGTAAGTCGTATTGGAAATACCTTGATTCCTCAGATGAGGCGACAAAATCTATTGAGACGACAAGAGATTCAAAACCTCAATGCCGATATTCAGCAAAGCGAAAACCGCCTTCCTCAATTGAGAAACCAGTTGTCGCAAAATCGGCAAAGACGCCAATCTTTAGAGGCTGAACTCACTCCGATGCAGGACCGTCTCTCTCAGTTGCAAAAACGCCTCGGCCAATTGCGAGAAGAGAGAAAGAGTAAAACAACGCCTGAAGAAAAAGCACAAGTTCAAGCACAAATCGATGAGCTTCGTGAGCAGAAAATAAAGCCTCTTCGCCAAAGAATTAAAGCGAAAGTGGATGAAATTGCGACAGTGAAGCAGCGGGGCCAAAACCTAGTACAGCGAATTAAAAGAAACGAAGATATAATCCAGAATGCCAATCGAGATA
>JAUHWN010000196.1 GCA_030424665.1 Bdellovibrionia bacterium
TGTCTGTGTATGAGTTGATCTAAACACGCCGAAACGGGTAGATCCTCCGGCACAGAGTGAATAGGAGTCATTAACTCTGTGAGCTTTACATTGTGCTTGTCGTGAGAAGTCGCCTCTAGAATCTTATAGCGGTGAATGACACCAACAATGTTGTCTAGATTTTCTTTATAGACCGGGATTCGAGAGTATCGGATCGGTTTGTACTGATCCATAACTTCACCAACAGTAAGATCGCCATCGAGACTCATAACAACGGACCTTGGAGTCATAATATCGTAAACGTAAACATTAGAAAGAAGCAGAAGGTTTTTGATAATAGCCGTTTCTTTTCTTTTTAATGTACCTTCACTCGCACCGAGTTCAGCAGTTTCAATCATCTCTTCGCGGGTGAGTTTCTTATGATCTTCTCGTTTAAGAACTTTACTAAGAGCTTCTGATAAAAGGACGAAAGGGTAGAGGAGAATAATGAGATAATGGATTAGGAAGGCACAGGCAGGAGCCAGTTTTTTCCAATTAGAAGCACCAATCGTCTTCGGAATAATTTCAGAGAAGATAAGCACAGCGAGAGTTAAAATAACTGAGGCAATACTGAGATAGATTTCGCCAAAAACGCGATCCACTTGAGCACCGACACCGGCGGCACCAAAAGTGTGAGCAATGGTGTTCAATGTCAGGATGGCGGCTAAAGGACGATCGATATTTGCTTTAAGACTTTTAAGCATCTGGCCGCTACGTCGACCTTTTTTAGCACTCACTGCGATGTAGGCGGGAGAAACCGACAAAATAACGGCTTCAAGGATCGAGCACAAAAATGAAGCTATAATAGCTAGACAAAAATAAACAATTAAAAGAGTCATAGTTTAAGCGAATCTCACAGAGTCTTATTAACTTCAGAGTCGTCAAAAACTCGAGACCCAACACTTTCAGTTTGGCCTTGGTACTTTCCGCGATAAGGAGTCAGTGCTTTCTGATCCATTTTGCAAAATACAAGTTGGCAAACTCTGCGGCCTGCCTTGAGCTGAATCGGAAGGGAGTTCGCATTGTAGAGCTCTAGTGTAATTCGTCCTTCAAAACCAGGGTCAACCCATCCAGCATTCTGGATGAACAGGCCCATGCGGCCTATTGAGCTGCGTCCTTCGACAAAAGCCGTAACGTCATCAGGGACTTTGACATACTCCATAGTCGTCGCCAGAAGAAAAGACTGGGGTGGAATCGTTATCGTGTCGCTGTCGACTTCTCGATATTTAATTTCTTCGTCCATTTTAATGGTATCCATGGCGTGGTTTTCTACCAAAAGAAAGTGAGTGCCGAGGCGACAGTCAATGCTCGCCGGTTGGATGGAGTCAGTTGTTAATGGTTCACAGACGAGCTCGCCTGTCTCGATCATCGAGTTTAGAGTCTTGTCAGACAGAATCACGGTTCCCCCTCTTAATTGATCGAAGTTATATCTATGTTTTCAGGGTCTTGCAATTAGGCTTTTCGTTATTTTCTGTCTTATTTACGGCCCTTTTCTGGAGGTATTTTTTGAATATATGGTTCTTATATTATCTGAGATTCAGTGTGAATGGGGCTCTTCATTACCTCCTCATTCCATTTTAAAAGCAGTTGAGTTCGAGTAAGTTTTACATATAATGCGGCGCATCTTTAACTTGGAGTTGTTGTTATGAAAGCTAGTTGGTTTGTGAGTGTCGCATTGTTGAGTACTTTTATTGGAATGTCACCGTCTTGGGCCGTGGTAGAAGGATCTGACTCTTTAGGGGTAAGAAACTGTGTAATGAGTGTTTGTTATCGCACCGACACTGGATCTTTTGTACCAGTGACCACCGAAGACAGTGCCGATTTAGTAGATAAGTGCCTCACCCAAGAACGAACCAGTCAAACGCGCTGGTGGGTAGCCGATGTTCAGGTTTCCTCGGAGTCAGAAGCTCTGGCGTATTTTCGTAATCAATTTAGCTCTCCCGACTATACTTTTGAAAGCATTATTAATGGCCCGATAAGCTGTCGATCATTCACTGAAATTACACCATTTGAAACGGTCGAAGCGACGACTTACTCTGTTGATGTCGAGGTCAAGGTAGAAGAAAGTGTGGTTCCAGCGAAAGCTGAAAACTCACAAAACCCAGTCCTTTGGATGTTTGGTGAGAATAAATGTGAGGGTGAGCCTATTAGAGTTGGTCCAGCCGATTCTTGTGAAGTTATTAGAGATCCTAGCGCTAAAGTGACATCGATTAAGGTCAATGGATCGTGCGTGGAGGTCGGTCACCAAACTGCAGAATATGCCTGCATAAACTTACGGACCGGTGAAGCACCACAGGGATCCTACACGTTTTATTATGACGCCGATTGTGAGGGGCCAACTTTGTATAAAAGAGCTAGGCAGACATGTGATGAAATGCGTGCTGAATTCGGTCAAGGAATTATATATTGGACAAATGAAGATAACCAATATTTCTTCGTTGATTCCTATCGAGATCCCAATGGAGTCTGTCATTCTTTCTCGGACGCTTTAACGCCTTACGAAGCCTGTCTTCAACTGCCGGAGTAGACTGTCAAAACTGAAAAAGAATTGAGAGTTTATTTTTCTGGAGAGAAAATAAAAAAGCCCGAGCTAAAAAACTCGGGCTTATTAGTTTTTGGTAATTGAGAGGAACCTTACTTATTGGCCTTTGCTTTTTCTTCTTGATAAGCCTTAACGAGTTCTTCTTGCACATTTCTTGGAACAGGTGCGTATCGAGAAAATTCCATGGTGAATTCGCCCTTACCCTGAGTCGCCGAACGAAGTTCAGTTGAGTAACCAAACATTTCAGAAAGTGGAACTTCAGCCTCAACAGTCACAAAACCTTCTTGAGTCGTAGTACCAGAAATCATTCCACGTCGTTGGTTCACCTGACCCATAACTGCACCTTGGAATTCTTCAGGAGCAGAAACTTCAAGTTTCATTAATGGTTCAAGGGCCGTTGGTTTTGCTTTTTCATAGGCTTGTCTAAAAGCTTGAACCGCACAAATACGGAAGGCCATTTCAGATGAATCGACATCATGGTAAGCACCATCATCAAGTTCCATACGGACGTTAACAATCGGGAAGCCAATCAGAGTTCCTTTTGCTAGAGCCTCTTGGTAACCCTTATCAACCGCAGGAATGTATTCTTTTGGAATACGTCCACCGGTAATATTATCGACAAATTCGTAGTTCTTAGTTTCTTCAGTAGGATCATCAGATTTTTCAATCGGAATCATCTTACCAACAACTTTTGCGAACTGACCTGAACCACCAGTTTGCTTTTTGTGAGTGTAATCGTAATCAGCAGCTTGGCCAATTGTCTCACGATAGGCAACCTGAGGGGCACCAGTCACAACTTCACATTTAAATTCACGCTTCATTCTTTCAACGTAAACGTCAAGGTGAAGCTCACCCATTCCAGAGATGATTGTTTCGTTCGATTCTTCGTCTCTGTGAACGCGGAAAGTAGGATCTTCTTTACGGAACTTCTGCAGTGCTTTGGAGAAGTTTGCTTCGCCGGACTTATCTTTAGGTCTTACTGCTAGTGAAATAACGGCATCGGGAACAAACATTGATGACATGGCCCAGTTGATTGTTCCATCAGTGAAAGTATCACCTGAAGCACAGTCGACACCGAAGAGTGCGACGATGTCTCCAGCGTATGCCACGTCCACATCTTCCATATCGTCTGAGTGCATTTTCACAAGACGAGGAACTTTAACCTTCTTTTGGTTTGTCGTATTGATGATAAAGTCACCTTTATTCATCGTACCTTGGTATATTCTCATGTAAGTAAGCTGACCATAACGACCATCTTCGAGTTTGAACGCAAGTGCAACGAGGGGTTTAGAGTCGTCAGTTTGAACAACAACTTCTTCTTCGTTATTGTCGATATCAAGGGCGTGGTTGTCGATTTCTTTAGGATTAGGTAGATATTCAGTTACAGCATTAAGAAGCAACTGAACACCTTTATTCTTAAATGCAGATCCACAGAAAACCGGTGTTAGATTGAGGCTAAGTACACCTTTACGGATAGCTGCTTTAATCTCGTCATTTGTAATTTGATCGTGCTCACCTTCGAGGAATTTCATGGCGAGGTCATCATCAAAGTCAGCGGCCTTTTCGATAAGTTGCTCGCGGAATTCATTACAACGATCGACCATATCAGCTGGGATATCTTCTTCGCGAATATTTTCGCCATTAGCGCCATCAAAATAGTAAGCGCGCATAGTAATTAAGTCGACAACGCCCGAGAAATTGTCTTCTTCACCAATAGGGAGTTGATACATAACAGCGTTGTGTCTAAGTTTTTCTCTAAGTTGTTCCATAACTCGAACGGGATCAGAACCTTGACGATCGAGTTTGTTTACGAAAGCAAGACGGGGAACATTATATCGCTTCATCTGACGGTCAACCGTGATCGATTGTGACTGGACGCCAGAAGTTCCGCAAAGAACGAGAATCGCTCCATCGAGTACACGAAGAGCTCTTTCAACTTCAACTGTGAAGTCAACGTGCCCGGGAGTATCAATAATATTGATGTTCGTGTCACCCCAGTGAACGTTAGTCGCGGCCGATTGAATTGTAATCCCACGCTCTCTTTCAAGTTCCATGGAATCCATTTTAGCTCCAACACCGTCTTTACCACGAACATCGTGAATCGCGTGGATTCGACCGGTGTAGAAAAGGATACGCTCTGTTAGGGTTGTTTTACCCGAGTCGATATGAGCAGAAATACCAATGTTACGAACTTTTTCCAGTTCCCATTTCTTTGCCATGGAACAATTCCTCTTTTTTTGTAGTTAAATTTTTATTCAAAAATTTCCCGCCAGGCCTTCAAAGAAGGAACCGACCGGGGCTCCCGAGCCAGCTGAGCGCCAGTTCAAGATTTTGCTTTCTATATTAAAGAAGCTTTTGTACAAAAACTAAGCCAGAATGACCAGCACTAAATAGCGGATTTCTGTGATAATATATTTGAATTGTTGGGGTTTAGGGCTGAAAAGGCCCTCAATTTCGGCTCCTGTCAAAAGCTTAGGCAATTGGAGCTTCGATCTCTCGATTTTTTAAGTCGATGGGGTGAATTTTATGAAATGCGTCAGAGAGGGAAGTGATGTCAGCTGAGTCGTTGAAGGCGCTTAAGGAAGTCTTTGGCTTCGATCAATTTCGAGGCGACCAAGAAAAAGTGGTCGATCATTGTTTAGTAGGGGGGCACTCTCTTACGTTGATGCCCACTGGAATGGGTAAGAGTCTGTGTTTTCAGCTTCCAGCTCGAATGAAGCCGGGGCTGACCCTGGTCATTTCTCCTCTCATTGCCCTGATGAAGGACCAAGTGGACCAGGCAAAAAAGCGTGGCTTTAAAGTTGCCGCGATCAACTCTGGAATGAGTCAGGCCGACCGAGAGAAGGGTTATCGGAAGCTGGCGGCAGGTGAATTGGAGCTTCTCTATGTGACGCCGGAACGATTTAGAAAACCCGAATTTTGGGAGGCCCTAGAAAAAACTAAAATAGGCCTATTTGTCATTGATGAAGCCCATTGTGTTTCTCAGTGGGGACATGATTTCAGACCGGATTACTCGAGACTGGGTGAGCAGAGAAAAAAACTTGGCTCTCCGCAGACAATGGCGTTGACGGCCACGGCCACCGAACAAGTGCAAAAAGATATCGTACAGATGTTGGACCTTCCTGCGGACACCCAAGTTTTTAATTCGGGAATGGAGCGACCCAACCTTAAAGTAGAAATCATTGATCTCTATGGCCTCGATCAAAAGATTCAGGCTTTTATGGCGCTCAAGCACCAATGTCAGGGGCCGATCATTGTTTACTTTTCTTTGATTCAGAGTCTGAAGAAATTCGCCAGTGAAATATCTCGCCTGGGCATCAGTTACCATACTTACCATGGACAAATGAAAGATCGCGATCGTAAGAGAGCA
>JAUHWN010000197.1 GCA_030424665.1 Bdellovibrionia bacterium
GTCGCCTCCAACCCCCTAAGCCTGAAGAAACATTGATAATATTGACTCCCGCAGTCTCTAGCATCTTAACCACAGAGATCATTTCGGCTGAAGTAAGACCACCTTCAAAGTGATCCATTCCCGGGATGCGAACAGAGAGAAGAACTTCTGGGAGTTGAGACTTAATCTCTTTAACAATTTCTATAAGCAATCGCGCGCGGTTTACAGTAGACCCTCCGTAAAGATCACTCCGCTGATTGGTGATCGGAGAAAGCCACTGGTTAAGACCATATCCGTGGGCCGAGTGGAGCTCAATAATTTCAAAACCCGCCTGGTGGGCGCGGTGGGCAGCCAGAATAAAGGCGTCTTTTATGGTTTGAATATCTGAATGGCTGGCTTGGTCGGGAGTTTCTAACTCTGCGCCCTTGACGGGCACGGCAATTCCACTGGGAGAAATCAAGGGGCCGCCGGTTTGTTCGCGGCTTGATTTAGCACCCGAGTGGGTGAGTTGAAGGGCCGGAATAGAGCCTGCACCCTTGATTCGCTTGGCGATTTGCCCGAGGCCTTCGGTGTGCAGATCGGATTGGATGCCGAGCTGATGGGGCTCACTCTTACCGAAGGGGTGAACATAGGTGTATTCGACCATTACCAAGCCGGTCTTGGCGGAGGCGAGGCTCTCGTAGTGATCGAGGGTTTTTGCTGTCACAAAACCCTGAGAGTCTGCGGTTTGAGAGGCCATGGGGGGCACTAAGACTCTGTTTTTGAGAACGATTCTCTTGTTCAGTACGAGGGGGCTATTTAAGTTAATCATAGGGGGCTCCTTTTCTGTTGGCGAATTTAACGAAATAATTGTTTGCAAAAAAGAACTAATTTTGAAATATATGTTTCGAATATGGAAATAAATGAAATCCGCTACTTTATCGCCGTAGCCAAACAAGAGAATATGCACAGGGCCTCTGAAGAAATCGGTGTTTCAACGAGTTCGTTGAGTAAGGCTATTCGCAAGCTTGAAGACGAACTGCAGGTGAAGCTCTTTCGCCGGGAGGGGCGCAATATTCGCCTGACAGAGCACGGTCGGTTTTTGAAACAAAAGGGGAATGAGCTCCTCAACTTCGAAGGCTCCATTCGCGAAGGGATCATTGGTAAAGACAACAGTTTTCGCGTTCGAATTGCTGGTAGCGAAGTTCTCCTTTCCCACTTTGGCTTAGAGATTTCTGATAAGCTCTTAAGTACTTACCCCAAGGTTTCTCTGGAGTTTGAAGACATAGAAAAGGCAAAGTTGGTTTCTCGAGTCAGAGATGGAGAGGTTGATCTAGGCATTACTACCTATCATCTTCCCGAAGATTTTGATCGAAAAACAATCGCCACCATTAATTTTAGCACCTACATTTCGCGAAAACATCCTGTCTACTCTCGATATAAAAAAACTCAATCAATTCATGTTGATGAGCTTTTACAGCATGGCTTTGTTGTTCCTAAAAACAACATCTTAGGGAAAATTAGTAAGAGTGACTCAACGGACGGTTGGCGTGACGATAAATTTCCTAGAATAATCAGATATACTTCTTCAAGCCTCAAGACCCTTGAGAACCTGGTACATTCGGGCAAAGCGGTGGCCTATTTGCCCGAGTATCATGGAGATCGCTCGGGCTTTGAAAAACTTAACATTGAGGGGTGTCCCTATCATTGCAAGCAAAAGGTCGTTTTGTTTACAAAGAACAAATTACGGTCTGGATGGTTAAATACTCTATTTTGAACTGTCGATGTGTAAAAACTTAGGACTTTGATTTTGGAGGCCAATTTAGTAAGGTCAGAGTGAATCACTTAAACAAGGATTTAATAATGCTCAATTACAATGTAGACCCCGAAAACCACGTTATTGAAGTGACCATTAGCGGAAAAATTACCAAAGAAGAACTTACTAAAATGATTAAAGAGATTGAAGTTCCGCTCAAAGAGTGGGAAGAAATTCGAATTCTTAAGCGCTTTGATAGTTTTGGTGGGATGGAAATAGCAGCTCTATTTGATGACCTAAAGTTTGCCTATAATAATTTCGCTCATTATAAAAAAATAAAAAAAGTAGCTGTTGTAACCGACACCGATTGGATTGAAAAATTGAGCGACTTCTTTTCGAACTTTTTCTCTGGAGAGGTTCAGGTCTTCGAACAAGAAGGTATCGAAAAAGCCCGTGCCTGGGTTCGGTAAGATCTTCCACTTGGTGACATGTACACGCCACACCTAATGAAAGTTAAGATCCTTTGGCCTTTCAGTCGAATCGCTCTTTGGTCTTCGAATTCCATAAAGCTTTCTTTTCTTTCGTGGAGCTGTCGGGGCAGAGGTTCTCAGCTCGCGAGGCAACATATACCAAAAAAGGTAGTGATAAATACTTCTTGGTAGAAACCGTCGCACAAAACTAAATAGCATTGCATCCCAAGTTCCTGAAACTCTCAGTGCAGGGTTTCTCTTATTGATTAATTTGACTACGACCCGCGCTACACTTTCAGGAGTTGCGAATGTATTTTTCATGAGCTTTTCAATAAACTGACCCATGGCCTGGTACTGAAAGTAGTAGTCGGTATAGGGTTGGTTCAGTGATCTTTGGTAGTCTCTCGTGCGAACGACTTTTGAAAAGCCGTCGGAATTGACAAACCCGGGTTGGACGAGTGTGACTTTAATGTTCCAAGGTTTTACTTCGTACCAAAGAGCTTCCGTAGCTCCCTCTAGTGCAAATTTCGAGGCGCTGTAAATAGACATCGTGGGCATTGCCATCATTCCACCGACCGAAGAAATATTAATTATCTGTCCACTTCGGCTTTCACGCATTTTTGGTAGTACTCTTCGGATAAGACTTAGAGGGGCCCTGAAATTTGTGTCCATTTGTTTGAGTCGTTCCTCTTCGCCGACATGTTCGACCACGGCAGCGAGCATGTAGCCCGCGTTGTTTATCAACACATCGACTTGGCCAAATACAACCTCGATCTCATCGACGAGGAAGTCCCTTTGCTTTTTTGAAAGTACATCAAGGGGTCTAAGCCAAACGCGATCAGACTCATTGATTCCTTCTTTTTCGAATCGACCCATACTTTCGGCGCGAGCTGTAAGAACCAAATGATGATTGGTGGTTTTGAGGAGAAGCCTTGCGATGGCAAGACCGATTCCCGTGGAAGCTCCTGTGATTAAGACTAGCTTCCTCTTCTGAAGCGAGCCCATTTTATCTCCTTAGCCCTAGCCTTGATTGGCCTGAAGGGGCAGTTAGTTGGTCAGCCTGATCTTACTCTTTTTTTAAAATTGCAAAAGTAAAATCACTGACCCAGGACTATTTTGAGATTGAATCTTGGTTCTAATTATCTAAGCAACACGAGCGCGCCAGCTAGAGAGAGCTTCTACTCTTAGGCGAATTCTTTTTCGTGGAGCCAGGCGGTTTGCCGGGGTGGGGTTTTGGTGCGAGACCACTCTTCAAGCATTTTTGGAGCTATTTCTTTTAGCCCTTTCATTTGCTCTTGATTACCCGTTACACAGGTGAGTTCTACTCGGTGGCCATTTGGATCAAAAAAGTAAATGGAGCGAATGATTCCGTGCTCTGTGACGCCAACAACATCAAGGCCCTTTTCTTCTAATTCTTTTTTGGCGGCCACGAGTGCCTTTTCGTCTTCGAGCTGAAAAGCGATATGCTGAACCCACAAGGGGGTGTTGAGATCGCGACTCATTTCTTTTTCTCCGGTGATTTCAAAAAAAGCTAAGATATTGCCCATGCCTGCATCTAAGAACACGTGCATGTAGGGGTTGGGCTCTTTTGTCGAAGGCACCTTGTCTTCGGCAATACACACAAGAAGGTCCATATTCAGATATCTCTGATACCATTCAACAGTCTCTTTGGCGTCCTTACAGCGGTAGGCAACGTGGTGAATTTGTTTAATGTCAATCATTGGGAGTCTCCTTGAAAAGGAATGGGTATAATTAAGTTCTCTGTGTTTCTATTGCGATCGACTTCTACTCTTCGTGCGAGTTCATCAAGGCAACCGTAAAGCTCTCCTTCGTTTTTTAGAACAAAGAGCCTTTTTTGCATTTGATCGATGCGAAATTCTTGGTAACGAATTTTATCTATATCAAAAGGCAGGACTTCTGGTTCTCTGCTCAGGGCATAATCACATTCACCAGTTGATGAAGCGATCCCTGCTCCGAAAACGCGAAGGCCTTCAGGGGTACAGATCAGTCCAAATTCAATAGTAAACCAGAAAAACCTTTCAAATTGTCTCAATAAGTCTTCGCGATCCATAAACTGGCAGGTCATGTGACCAAAGCGGTAACAAAAGTCGGCGTAGTCTTGATTGGCAAAGAATGGTAGGTGCCCATAGAGATCGTGAACGATGTCTGGTTCTGGAGTATAACTGAGATCTTCTGGTGCTCTAATGAAATTTCCCACTGGGAATTGCTTTTGTGAGAGCATTTTATAGAAAGCATGGGCGTCCTCTAAACCATCAACAAAAACTCCGCGCCAGCCAGTGAGCCCCATCAGCTTCTCGTTGATTTTATTAATGCTGGGGATTTCAAGGGGATTAATATTTAAAGCCTCTATTCCCTCACGAAAAATCTTATAGACTTGTTGATCGCGAGTTTGGCTATGGTTCTCTAGAATTTGCTGCCAAGAGGTTAAACCCTCTTGGCCCAAATCCTTTTGTTTTTGCCCAAGCTTTAAAGCTTCCATTAAAGAACTCCACGCTTCATTTGATCCCTTTCAATCGAATCGAAAAGAGCTTGAAAATTACCCTCACCAAAAGAGAGATGATTTTCTCTTTGAATCATTTCAATAAAAATCGGTCCTACAATATTTTTAGTAAAAATTTGCAGAAGATAACCATCCTCATCTCCATCGACGAGAACTTGAAGGTTCTCAATCTTAGTCTTGTCCTCTTTAACGTTAGGCACGCGATCAAAAACCGTTTGGTAGTATTCAGGATTGATATCGAGAGTACTAATTGTTGTCTCTTTAAGAGCATCCAAAGATTTTAAAATGTCGTTTGTTAAAAATGCGAGGTGTTGAACGCCGGGCCCATTGTATTCGTCGAGGTATTCATTGATTTGCGACTTTGCTTCATCGGCCTCATTAATTGGAATACAAAACTTTCCGCAAGGGGATTTAAGGGCATAGGATGTAAGCCCTGTCTTTTGCCCTTTAATATCAAAGTAGCGAACCTCTTCAAAACCAAAAACATTCTTATAAAAGTTGGCCCACGTGTCCATGGTTCCCTTAAAAACATTGTTCGTAAGGTGATCAATAACTAAAAAGCCCTTGTCTTCAACTATGATGGGATCTTGAAGCATTTCGAAGTTGTACCTCGAGTAGGTGAATTTTCCTTCAGCATCGGGCTCGATAAAATAAATGAGACTATCTCCAATTCCAAATATTGCGGGAACTCGTTTTCCATCACGATAGGTGTAGTCTCCTTCGTAACATTCTTTAGCACCTCGCTTTTTGGCTTCAGCGAGTGCTTGCTCCGCATTTTCTACTCGCCAACCCATGGCAGAAATGGATGGGCCATGGGCCTTTTGAAAACGATCTCCGAAAGAGTCCTTATGATAATTCGCCAAAAATGTGATTTCATTTTGTCGATAGAGATCAATATTGAGATCTCTTTGCTTAGCGATCTTAGAAAATCCAAAGTCAGTGAAGAGTTTGTGGAAGTGCTCGGGTGTTTCAGCACTAAATTCGACGAAATCTATACCATTGAGATTTAATGGGTTGCTGCTCATATTTTCCTCCTAAGATCACAGTCACCTAATTAGATTCAGTTTACTCAGAAAAAATGTTGAAAAAAAGATCAATTAATTTATATTAATAGTCGAAAATACTGACAATAATGGTCTCAGAATGAATATAAGCGTAGAACAGATTGAAGCCCTAGACGCGATAGCTCG
>JAUHWN010000036.1 GCA_030424665.1 Bdellovibrionia bacterium
CCCGCGCCCCTGAGAGGGCTGAGAAAGATATCCGACATGACCACCACTCTCCGTGAATACGAGATCGAGGTGCTTATTTTCGGGAAACTGGTTAAAAAAGCCCGAATCAATAACGGGGTCATTCTCAGCAATTAAAACCAAGCCCGGAATTTTTATATTCGAAATATAAGGACCACAAGAACTCCGCGTGTAGTAATCTCTGGCATCTTTAAAGCCACCTCGTGGAGCCGTATAAAGTTCATCAAATTCTCTTATATTTAGATTTTCCGGAAGCTGGGTGGGTTCAATCTCTGGAAAGTACTGTGGTAACTTTTCTACAAGAACCCTCAAATCCTTTATAAAATACTCGGCGTAAATGCGGTTCTCTTTCTGTACCATCAAGTCCGAACACTTCTCAAGGTCCGCTGGGGGAGAAACTCCCAAAACTGAATCCAAGTTACCAAGCCCCTTTTCGCCAATCTCACCCGCCAACTTCAAACTGATGTTAGCGCCCAGTGAATAGCCAACCAAACTAATTGGTGAATCAGGAAATCGCTGGCTCAAATATCGAATCACTGCCGCAGCATCCTCACTGCGTCCGCTGTGGTATATATTCTTGGCAAGACCAAGGCCAGGGCCGCAATTTCTTAAATTCACTCGCACCGACAAATAGCCACTATTTACGGCCAAGCGGTTCAATCGAACAACATATTTCGATTGAAAGCACCCGGTTAGACCGTGGATCATTACTAAAATTCGATCTCCCTGGCGCCAAGACTTTGGCCAGTTCATGGCCAACTTCATAACATCACCATCGTCCAATTCGAGATCGACCATCTCTTGAACTTTCATATCCGGTTGCTGTAACCAAAATCGCGAGCCAATAGTCTGCTTATGTCCTGATTCGAAACCTTTTAAGGGTTTAAACGGCTCAATTTGGATGCGCTCAAATAGATCTTGGCTCAATGGACCCCGCCTTAGAGTGATTATGTTACGTGACCAATAAACTCTCACATCTTATGTTATAGAACAAGTTTGTTTCACATGTATACAGCTTATAATCCGAAAAACATGAGAAAAAACCAGCCCTTGGGTGTTATAGAAATAAGCTCATAATTCCGATAAAAACTTGAATACGGCATCAATTGGGGACTGAATGGGTAAAGAGGCTAACAAGCTCTTATACAGTGAAAACGATGAGATACTCGAACACATTAACGAGTTCCGTCTCTTTAGTGAGTTTCCAAAAGAACTCCTTGATGCCCTACTGTCTATGGGAAAAGTCGAAAAATTCAAAATGGGCACGACCATCCTCAAAGAAGGTCAAAAAAATACAAAACTCTATTTCCTACTCTCTGGCAGTCTTAGCGTCGAAGTCGGCAATAAACAAGTTAGTTTCTTACGTCGCAAGGGTGACGTCTTTGGTGAAATGTCTATCATTGCCGACAAACCTTGCGCTGCATCTGTTATTGCACACGATGACGTAGAAGCACTGGCTATGGAAGCAAATATTCTTTCCAGTGATATCGAAAATAAATCAGCAAAGGCCCAAGCTGCTCTTTACCGCATATATTCTCTCCTCCTTTGCGATAAATTAAAAATCACCAACGATAAAGCAAAAGAGTACGAAGGAACGAACGAACGCTTGAAAGAAACGCAAGACGCCCTACAGAACATCAATCACTCTCTTGAACAGAGAATTGATCAAAGCAATCGTGAGCTTAAGCAAACCAATCGTGAGCTCGAACAACAAAATAGAGTTCTACAGACGAGCTTTCACAAGCTTCATGAGCTCAATCAACTCAAACAGAAAACTTTCGAAAGACTACTAAAAATCGACAAAGATAAATTACCTGTCATTTACCAGCAAATTAATAGAATTATCGAAGGTGAGAATGAAGAACAAAATGAATTATTTCTCGATCTGCAAAAAGAGCTTAAAGATCTGAACACTATAATTAGCCCACTCGTCGCCGAGAACAGTCCTCACACCAACTTGCGTAACAAGAGGCTCCTCATCGCTGAATCTGTCAAGAAACTGCAAAACCTCTCGAAAAACGCACTCGGCGGAACAGGTATTAAGCTTGATATTGCGAGTTCCGAAGAAGAGGCCAAGAAACTTCTGGTAGAAAATGAGTACGACACACTGATAAGCTCCACTGAATTTATAGAACTAATGCCATTTGCTAAAGAAAAGAGTCCGGACATTCGTTGTGTTTTGATGACCCACGAACCCGTAAGCACCTATCTTCCGACACTCAGAGATTACCCAGATATAGAGAACATCATTGCCCGGTCTGAGGATGATCGTGCCTTTACAATTAAAAACCTAATCACCACAGTCAATAAAATGGCTAACGCCGACATCTTTGGCATCGATAAATACCTCAATTGGGGTGTCTCGGTCTTTTCACAAAATATTCGCTCAAGCCAAGACCGCAAAACAATGATTGAAGAGATGGCTTCTCACCTTAAAAATATCGGATTGAGAAAGACCCTTATTGGTCGCTGTGAATCGGTAGCTGAAGAGCTCCTCATGAATGCGATTTACGACGCCCCCACTTCACCCGATGGAAAGTCGAAGTACAATCACCTCGACCGCAAAGAAACCGTCGATCTTGAACCCTACGAAGAAGCCACTTTTAAATACGCCTGTGATGGCATGTATGTGGCGGTCAGTGTTTCTGATCCCTTTGGGGGACTGACTAAGAAGGTTATTCTCGACTATTTAGAAAATAATTATCTCGGAGCTGGTGGACAGATTGATTCTACTAAAGGTGGCGGAGGACACGGCCTTCACGTGATTGTAGAAAGCTCCGATCTTTTGATTTTTAACGTAAAAGAGTCCACTAAAACAGAAGTCATCGCCCTTTTTCAAATCGGAAAGACTGGCTCGATGGACGGAAAAAACCCATCATTTCAATTTTTTTACGAGCACCTTTAATCACTCAATTTAGTTTTCACAAATTATTCGACTGAGATCTAATCGGAGCCGAGAGCCTTTGGTTTTATTATTTCTAAAATTTTCCCAGCCAAGATTTTATGCCCTCTGATATTAAGATGAACATTATCGCATTCAAAATCTCCGCCAAAAAAATTGCACCCGAGGCCTTCTTCGGCAAAGGCGTCAATCATATAGGATTCAAAATCAAAGAAGTAAACAAAGTCATTTTTTTCTGAAAACTCAAAAAGAACATCTCTAATGTTTTGGCTCGAAATCGAACTTAAATAATCTTGGTCTTTTGCCCTAGAGAGATCGCGATAAGCCTCTTTAAAACGGCCATCATCAAGCATTTTCCGAGCTTTGGATATTTCAGGACAATAGGACCATTTAAAACCCTCATCGCCACACCTCTTTACGGTTTCGGACTCTAGAAGATTCCCAATTTGGTGAACGAGTAATACTTTTGTTCCACGACGTCGACTATCTTCAATAACAGCACGTAAATTGTTCGCAAGATGTTGAGCGATAATCTGTTGACTTTTAGCGATGTCGACTTTATCAACCGGGCTTGACGTAATTTTCTTTAAAAAAAGAGAATTGATAACGAGGCTCAACCCCGTATAAATTCTACTCTTGCCCTGAACGAAATTTATAACATCAATCAGCCACGAATTCTTTCGCAAAAAAATGAAATTTTTCGGAGTTCTCAATCCTAAATTAATAACATCATTGTGCCCGGCATAAATTATAACCCACTGCAAATGAGATCGATCCATTTGCTGGTAGCAATGGCGCAAATACCAAGAGTCTCTCCCTTCGGCTCCGGCATTAACAAACGAATAATTAAGTGACGAAAGAGCGGAATCGTTTTTAAAAGCCTCTTCAATAAAATGGGGAAAAGTCGAATGGGAGTTGGGCCAGAGTAAATTACTGCCACCAAAAAAGGCGACGTTCGTTCCTTCGGACATGCAGGGGTCATAAAAGTCTAAGGAGTGGTGGTTCTGTTCGAAACGAACAATTCCCAGTTGGTTCTCGTGAAAAAAATCTTCTGAATACTTGTATTTTGCCAGGGGCTTAAGTCCAGCTAAGGCGAGTAAGCCTTCGAGGCAAAATACCAACACTCCAAAAAGGAATACAAACACTAGCCAATAGGACAGCTTTCTGCGCAAACTCAAAGGTTCGTATCTCTGCAAGTGACTCAACTCTCGCCTCCAAATTGATGATTCTATAGTATTTCAAAGCACCAGTTTAAACACCTCGACCAAGAACTATATCTTCTTTCATTTAAAGCCTTTTAAGGGGGCAAAAGCTAAAAACTCGCCTCTAAAAATTCGGGGTAATGTCCGAAAAGAATTTTGGATGGGACTATGAAATTTAGAGAAGCTGCAAAGATATTTTGGGATTATTTAAGCATTCAATCGAAGGTTAAGAGCCAACTCGATGTTGTGCAATTTTTAAGAAAGCTCCCCCTTTTTGAAGGTCTTTCTGAACGTGAACTCGCCAGGCTCAATGAAGTGCTCTATCATCGCTCTTACCAAACTGGCGAAAGTCTCTTCGAATACGACCAGCCTGGTGCAGCCCTTTTTATTATCCAATCAGGAGAAATTTCCATCGAAATCCCATCGGGTGAAAATCGGTTTACACAAGTTGCAGTTCTACCTTCGGGTTCATTTCTTGGGGAACTGGCCCTATTAGATGATAGCCCCCGTTCCGCTTCTGCGCGTGCTCTTAAGCAAACAGAGTGTTTTTCACTCTTTCGAGCGGATCTTCACAAATTAGTCGAAACCGACCCTGAGATCGCAACACGAATTTACAAAGCTCTAGCGACTATAGTTGGCGAGAGACTCAAAGCAACTAACGAATTGGTGAATAATCAAGATGAAAATAGTCCGCAGAAAGTCGCATAACGAAGCTGAAAGAAAAAAGCGAGGCCTCTTTGTCTATTCGGTCAGTCTTGTTCTTGGGCTTTCAAGTCTTGTTTATCTCGTATACGCGTTAAGTTCTCTCATTTTGCCAATTATAACGGGTGTGTTTTTAGCCTATGTCTTTCGACCACTCATGAATGCCAAAGGGATTTCAAAAATACCTAAACCTCTCAGAGCCATTGGAGTTCTCGCATCTCTAGTTGCCTTCATTGCCTTTTTGTCTACGACCGTTGCCAAACAAATACCCGGCGATGAGGATACTCTCGTACTCCAGGTTAGGGCCCAGTACAAACTAAATGCTAAATACGAGCAGATCATGGGACTTGGCGAAGATGAAAAAAAGGGTAATTTCTTGTATCAACTTCTTGGCAAAGAACTTAACCCGATGATGAAATCCATCAATGGCTCTCTTCACCTCGAACCCGAAGAAGAAAAGCGCATCGAATACATGAGTTCAAAATTCAACTACGTCGATCCCATTCCTGATAAATACTACCAATATTTCCTCGCAAACAAGAGCCGCAAAGAAGCAGCAAAAAAAGCTGAAATCGAAAAAGAAGCGGAAAAAACCTCTTTGGCAGCTACTAATCCCGAGCTGGAAACTCCTCAAGAAAAATCTGAAAGTGAAAGCTCCTTGTTGGCGACAATCGCGCAAACATTCTCCCATTGGCTTGTAGCTCCACTCTTATTTATATTTCTACTTTTCGACCAAGGACAGATTCTAAAGTGGTTTATAGGTTTAGTTCCCAATCGGTATTTTGAACTTACATTAACTGTCGTCAATCAAGTGGACCTTGCAATTGGTAAGTACTTGCGAGGAACTCTACTGCAATGTTCACTAGTTGGTTTGAGTTTGAGTATTGGACTTTTTCTCGTCGGGGTAAATTTAAACATGGCGATACTCATTGGTACACTCGCAGGACTTGCCAATGCCATTCCGTTTCTTGGTCCATTTCTTGGGCTTATTGCCGGGCTTGGCTATGCTCTTGTGGCAGAAGATATCAGTCCTATTCTGCCCTTCCTCGATCCTGAACATATTTTCTTGGCTGTTTTAGTAGTTGTCGGTATAGCTCAACTTCTGGATAACGCCGTATTTCAACCCGTCGTATTAGGGAACGCGGTCAACCTTCACCCCATCGTGGTAGTTGTCGGCGTCTTGGGTGCATCTATTATATTTGGATTTGCAGGAATGCTATTAGCTATCCCAGCCATCGTTGTGGCTAAGGTTGTAATTGGAACAACACTAAGGGAGTTAAAGGCCTACCAAATCATATAAACTGGATTAAACAACAATGCTTCTACACCTTAAACGACTCAAATATTATAAATATCTTTTTTTCTTAAGTACAACCGTACAAATATTTGTCGTTGTTTGTGGCCTCTATTTTTTATTTCAGCAATTCACTATAGAAACTAGCTTTGAAGAGCAATTTGCCAATCTTGAACAAAATCAAGAACTCTACTCTCAACTTAAAAAACAGGTAACTCAAAACCCATACCCACAAAGCGAAAGCCCACAAAAGCTAAAAGAATTCTACATCTCAATGGGTAAAATTGAAAACTTAGTCCAGCAAATTGGTCATCCAAATCTAATATCTTCATACAAGGAATTCGAAGGTCAGCCCCAATCCCCCATGAACCTTCTTCGTTATGAAGAAGCCATCGCTGGGCAAAACCAAACCACGCTCTACAAGTTATTTAGCCAGAGTCAGAGCAATAAGAATTTGGTTATTGCCTTGGGAATTCTCAGTCTCTTTTTTGGTCTCATTCTGCCCTTAATAATAATTGCTCAGGTGGCAAAACTCCTGCGCAAAGTACAGAAAGACATCAACGACAAAGCGGTGCAAATCTCTTCGGAATGGATTCGCGAAAAAAATCGTCACGGTGATGAAGCCTTTAAAAACGTAGAGTTCTGGGCGAAAATTGGCTTAACAAGTATTGGCCAAAGCAGTCAAATGAGCTCAAACCCTGTTGCTATTCTTGTCGGTGATTTGGCTCTACAAATTCGCGCCGAGTTAGATCGTCAAATTAACGAGCCTCGTACAGAAGAAACTAAAGGCGACCCTTCAGATAAAGACAATATTCATTCACTTTAAAAACTACAGGCTTTTTGGCTAGCCCTTCTCCCCAATCTTATATTCAAAGAGAACCGGATTGTGGTCGCTCGGAAAGACATTCTTTTGATCCAGTGTCAGCGGCACTGGCAGGTCGAGTCCCATGGAATCTTTAAAGCGAAATACCTTTACCTTATCTAGATCGAGAAGGCTTGAAAATTTCTGTGAGACAAAAACATAATCCAACTGAATTTTATGAACTTGAAATCGCGGACGAACATTGAAAAATGTCGCGCGATCATCAAATTGTTTCTCTGCGAGTTCGAGAACATCTTCAAGGTCAGTGACCTCGTATATTTTCTTAAACTCTTGATCGGTCATATTGCGCGTGGCATTCCCGTTAAAGTCTCCACATACAAAAATGGGAATCTCCCCTGAATAGGCTTCGTCGACTTCATGATAAATTTGCAATAAAGTTTCAAATTCAGCTCGCCGTCTTTCTTTACCGTCGGGATCAATTCCGTCAGGATCCAG
This sequence comes from Bdellovibrionia bacterium, assembly GCA_030424665.1. Classification (GTDB taxonomy): domain Bacteria; phylum Bdellovibrionota; class Bdellovibrionia; order Bdellovibrionales; family JAGQZY01; genus JAUHWN01. Next base: position 7,437 of record JAUHWN010000036.1, read on the forward strand.
TTTTGACTTGAGATGGGTCAGTAAAAAGACTGATTGAATTTCATTGGAGTCTTGTGAATAAAGGTGGAGTTCTGATACATCTCTGGAAAAGCGGTGACTTCCTCCACTCGGGACAAATTCCGGATATCCTGTCCTTAAGGAGTCTTCTTCGTGGGAATAGAGGTAGCCAATTTTTCTATCTTTATTCGATCTAAGGTCATAGTTGAGTGGCAGAGATTTTCGCAATAAAAAACCGACATCGATGGCTCTGTCGGAATTCCCAGACTCAAGAATGCATTTGTACTTGTTTCCAAGGAAGTATTTATTGAAATTCTCTAGGGATTCTAGTCCTCCAACTTCGGTAAGAAGGATCAAATCGGGATTCATGACCTCAAAATTGTAAGAAAGCTGTTTGAGCTTTTTAAGTTCTTTATTCTTGTATATGGAGTGGCTATAGGACTGCCATTGGTCTTCAGATAGATCTAAATAGTTTTCTGGCAGATCACCCTGTAAAAATAAGTACAGGTTTTCGGCGTTGAGTAAAGAAACACTAATTTTCATGATTCCCCTTCTCGTGCTAACATACCACAATTTGCATCGAGGGTTTAGCTATGAAAGAAAATCAGGGGAATATTTGGCTTTTAATTGTCAGTCTCATCCTTTTTGCTCTGGCTTTCTACTTTTACAACGAAGACACTTCTCCTGCCAAAGAAAGTGAGATTGAGACTCCGCAAGTACCTATTGCCTCTACTCCAGAGGCCCAACCTCAAACCATTTCACCCACTCCCGCAAAAATAAATGTCGTAAAAAAAGCCACAAAAAAGCCCAACCCTTTAAAAAAGCGGGATCCCATGAAGAACTTCTCGCCCTTAAAAAAAGAAAAGAAAGCCGGAGGACCGGCCTATAAATTACCAAATGGTACCGTGGGTTTTAAGGTTGTTAAAGGCAAAGCCATCGCCTTTGGCGACATCGTTCTCGGCAATACATCCCCACAGTTCGAAGGAAAAATTGGAGCCGCCAAATTGCCTCGGCCGCAAACATGGTATTTACCCATTCCCTTTGCCATCGATCCGAAACTTCCCGATGGCCAAAAAACAGATATTCAAGACTCTCTTATCTATTTGGTAGAAGCAGTGGGCCTTGAGTTTGTAGAATACGATGGATCACAAGAAGACGTACTCTATTTTACCGACAACGACAAACACTGCTACTCCTACTTGGGCATGATCGGCGGAACACAGCCCATCTATCTCTCTCCAGGCTGTGGTCCCCAGGCTATTCTTCACGAAATGCTTCACGCTTTAGGTTTTGTCCACGAACAAAATCGAGGCGATCGCGATTCGTTTCTGCAAATTTTTTGGCAAAACATTCAAACCGATTACCACATTCAATTTATGAAAGTCCCCGAAGATCTTATGGAAAATTATGGAGCATCGGAGTTCGATTATCAGTCCATCATGCTCTATGAAGATCATTTCTTTGCTAACAAAAGAGGCAAAAAAACCATGAAATCTAAAACTCAGCGTCAAATTCGACCGATTCAAAAAGGATTGAGCACCCGCGACATTGAAAGAATTCAAAATCTCTATGGCCTCTGATTGCTCTCTAGCACCCATTATTGGGACTTTTTAATTAGAATTAATGTTATTAATAGGATTCCGACACAGAGTAACGAAAAACTTTTGCAAAAAACCTTTGAAACTTTAGTCCAGTCTACTTAGCATTTTTTCCGTTAAATCCAGGGACATGGATAACAATTCCGGAGGGGGATAAATAATGAAAAGTTTTATCATCAAAGTTTTAGTCGTACTTTCATTCCCATTCCTTGCAATGGCCAATAGCCAGCAAGAAATGGCCTACGTAGATAGCTTAGTGGATGTCATCGATCCAGCGGCTCATCATGGAATCGTAGAAGAAAACAATCTTTGGTATCCACCAGGGGTCGAAGTTAACGGTATGACTGAAGAGATCTTTAATCAAGTTCTCGATCACGTTTACAAGGTATACGAGCCTATCTTTAAAGCTCGTGGCGCTGAATTTGTTATTGAGCGACGTTGGAATGACGGAACGGTTAACGCTTTCGCAAGACAAGTTGGAAATCGTTGGATCATTAGAATGTTCGGTGGTCTTGCCAGACACGAAACAATCACTCCAGACGGCTTCTATTTAGTTGCCTGTCACGAAATTGGTCACCACCTCGGTGGAGCTCCTAAGTACAATGGTACTGGTTGGGCTTCTAACGAAGGCCAGTCCGATTATTTCGCGACTCTTAAGTGTTTAAGAAAAGTTTGGGCTCAAGACGATAACATTGGTTATGTTGAGTACATGTGGGCCATGGAAAGTCCGTTCGTTGACGAATACGCCATGGAAATGTGTATGAAGGCTCACCAAGACCCAAGAATGCAAGCTCTTTGTGGCCGTATGTCTATGGGTGGACAATCTCTTGCTTTCCTTTTTCAGGCACTGAGAAGACTTCCAACTCCGCCAAAGTTCAACACTCCTGATCAAAGTAAGGTAAGAAGAACTTCTGACTCTCACCCACAACCTCAGTGTCGTATGGATACATACTTCCAAGGTGCTCTTTGCCCAATTAGTGTAAACGAAGGTGTTGATGACAGAGATCCAATTCCTGGTACTTGTAACCGAGCTAGCAGCCACCCTTATGGACTTCGTCCACTTTGTTGGTTTGCTCCTGAATCAGCTTTTACTTTTTTCTAAATCTTGATTGAAGTTTCAGGGCTGCAACTATAGAGTTGTAGCCCTAGGTTTTTTGAGGAGAACTCTATGAACAAAATAATTGTATTTTTAATGAGTTTATCGAGCTTAAGTTGCTTTGGTTCAGAAAACCTCAAAAGCCCTGATTACGTTGAGTGTAACGACTCAAGAAACTATCTCAGAGTTGTCTTTAATAGAGATAAAATCTCTGGCAAAACCTCTATGAAATACACTCGAAGTGCATTTCGTCCCCAAGAAGATCGCGCCGTAGCGGCCGAAGGTGATGAGATCCTTCTTTCTAACACGCCGATCGGCACTCTAGTAACTGCTGAAGATAAAAAGTTCAATTCAACAGCTGGCAAAGAATTAGTATCTTTTCTAATGCCAAAGGTGAATATCGACGGAATTAGAACAGAGGCTCATTTTGCGACCTCAGTTTTCGAGAGTTCCCTCGAAATGCAATCCCAGTCTGAAGTCATTCAGAACAATTTCTCATTTCCTGTTGAGTGCAAAGCATTACTCACTAATTAACTCACTGACTCAAATAGTAAAGACTCGACAAAGATCGAGAAGGCGCTAAGCTTTGTTCTTGAAGGCAGGGACAGCCTTCCCATATTAAATTCAAGGAGGGGTTTGTGAGTCATCTTAGAATGACTACTTCCCAGGTGACTAACCTGGTGATGAGTCTAATGATATCTTTTTCATTCGTATTTTTGTTACTCGATTCTGCCAACGCAGACAGCTCGAGAGCGGCTCGGAGAAAACTTCGAAAAGCGATGATAGAGCAGCAACAAAACCAAGATTTCAGCCTGAAGAAAGCATTAAGTCGAATTTCTGTTAAAGCGCTGCAAGATTCAATTGAGGACCTAAATGCGGCCGAAGAAACCTGTGATGAAAAAAGGCAAACGCCCAATTCAGCCCGCTATGTAACGACATACGATAGCGCGGGACGCCCCTGTAAACTCTATGATCTTTCATTCCCCACTCTGCAAACACTTTTTGCCAAAAAAGCCGTCAGCACCATTCCTGTAGAACAATTTTCTTCGGAAGACTATTGGAACTGGTACCAGGGCAATTTCGATGAAGTGATTGCAAAGTACAACTCTAACAAAAAAGAAATCACTCCTGAAGATCTCGATCAATTCTGGGGAGAGGGTGTTAATTTTAATCAGCTTCCGCAGAGTGCCCGCGGTGGTGAATTTACTCTCGCGGATATTATTCCATCACAGAACTTTCAATGGGACTCGGAAACAACTCAACTCTTTAATCAGATCGGTTCTGTAAACAGGGATCCTCTTCTTAAGTCTCTTATGAATGACCCCAATGAGTTGATGGAAAATACGAAACTTAAGTGGGATCCATTAAAAAAAGCTTACGATGTCTTTATCTCATTTGATTTCTTGCCTCTCAAAGGCCCGATTAGTCTCGTTGACTACAACAATCAGTATGCTCTAGGCATGCAGTCGCTAATTCGATACGTCTTAGAAACTTCAATAGTTAACCTCGCTCAATTCATTCCTGCTAAAACTCCCCGTCGAATTGTTCAAGTTGTCTTCAGTGATATTTTCACGGCTCTAGATCACCTTTATAATTACCAGATCACTCGCCTCAAAGAGACTCTAAAAGCCAATAAATCAAATAAATTACCCACTAAGAACTCTCCTCAATTAATCGAAAAAAGTCTTAACTTGGTTTATGCATCGGGAACTGACGTTTTTTCTCAGATCTTGGTCACCTATATCCAGACTCGCGAATTGGATCTCAGCGACATTGAGTCCATCGGTGAGCAAGCCCGCTTTACTGAGCAAAAAGTCTTTCGTGGGAACAAAGGACGTATTCACAATAGCCTAGTTAAAGACATGGGTTGTGATACTGAAATCATAATGGACCATTACGCTGTATGCAGAAAAAATGGCGGCAGACAGGTTGTCTATTCGCTATTGAGTGAAACGAGCCTAGGCTTTTACAATATGGGAGCGACACAAATCTACGACTATTCGTTTCCGGCCAAAAGAGCACTTTTTAGGGGACTTTCTTACCTCCTTTCGGCGGCCATTCGCATCTGGTCTCCCTTGGGCTATGTCATCTCCTTCTCCATTGGCGATGTCTTTAAAAACTATGCTTTTGCTGGAATCCAAGACGAGGCTATCTTTTTGCAAAGAATTGAAAACGGTAGCATTGACCCTCGCTTCGAAAACCCATTTGAGTCTAAAGTTCTCAATTGGGTTCAAGGTCAAAACATGAATCCTCTGATTCCTCGAAGCGCATCAACCACCGAATCTATAATTCAAAAAAATCAATATTTACTCGATCAAATTACTAATAAAGGAGCCCAAGGTGAATAAACTCTTTTTAGCACTAATAACGAGCTTTGGCTTTTATGCCAGTGCCTCCACAGTATCAATTGTAGATTCGGGAACCTACTACGATCACGATTTTTTCAAAGGAATGGCGTGGGAAAACACCCAAGAAATTCCGGGCAACTTTATTGACGATGACGACAACGGAAAAGTTGATGATGTTAATGGTTGGAATTTTGCCGAAAACATGGATCGTGTGTTTTTTCAGGAACACATCTCGAAGGTCCCAAAAGATACATTCGACCTCTTCTTAACTGTAGACAAGATTCAATCCAAATCAGCTACAAAAAAAGAAGAAGAAGAATTTAATGAAATGATTAAAAACTTGAGCAATCGCGAGAAAAGGCAATTGGCCAATCGCTTGAACTTCTATGGTCAATTTTCCCATGGTACTCACTGTGCAGGAACTGTGGCCCTAGGTAATGATCTAGCTAAAATACAAACGGCCCGAGTTTTTCCTGATCAAGCTCCGCCTCAATTTCATCAAGATGTTCTCTCACCCCTAGGTTTTTGGGACTGGATCGATCCCCGCGTATGGATTTATAACCTCATTGCTGCTGCCAATTCACAACAATTCCTCAACGTTGCGAAGTATCTCGATAATACGGGTTCAGATGTTGCGAATATGAGCTTGGGCGTACCGTTAAAGATGATCGTCGGAAGCATAATTGGCATTTTTGGGAAACCGAGTGATGAGAAATTATCAAAAGAGGTTCACCGTGCCTACCAACGCTTCGAAACAAAAGGTCAAGAGTGGTTAGCGGCCAGCCCTAATACTCTATTTGTGGTTGCCTCAGGTAATGATGGATCCGATAACGATATGTTTCCAACCTTCCCTTCTAATATGAAGGCTGACAATATGATTTCTGTTGCGGCTACTAAGGGTGATTTTGAATTGGCGAGTTTTTCAAATTGGGGTAAAGAGTCCGTCGACATCGCTGCTCCTGGTGTTTCGATTGTTAGTGCTGTACCTGCACCCGACTCTGATATGGTCCTACCGATGTCTGGAACTTCGATGGCGGCTCCTATTGTGACCATGGTTGCCTCAAGAATTAAGGACGTTAATTCTGACCTCACACCTCTTCAAATGAAGCAGATTCTTATGCAAACCGTTGATAAGAGAAGCTGGCTCGAAGGAAAAGTCGTATCAGAGGGTATCCTCAACGAAGAGCGAGCTGTGCGCACTGCCGAGATTTATGATGGCGTTATGAGTATTGAAGAAGCGGTTCACCAAGCATTCATGGAAATGCCCTTTATTGAGGAGCCCATCACTGTACCGACGGATGTTTCTCAGTCCATTAGCCCGCTTTCTCCAGACGCCAGAGACTTAGTAAACTCTCTCGTCTTCTAATATTCTTGCTAAAAATAAATAATTTTTCGAAAAAGGCCGAATTGATTTCGGCCTTTTTTTTGACACATTCAATCAGGGGCAGTAAAAAGATCTCTATGTTAAAGCAAGAAAGAGCCGACTTCATCAACGAACGACTTGAAAAGTTGTTCCCTAAAACTCCAATCCCACTTGACCATACCGATGCCTACACACTTCTCGTTGCGGTCCTTCTCTCTGCCCAGTGTACAGACGTTCGAGTCAATCAAGTCACGCCAGCTCTTTTTAAAAAGGCCAATACTCCGCAAAAAATGATCAAACTCAGTATTGATGAAATTCGCGAAATCATAAAACCCTGCGGACTTTCTCCGAGAAAATCAAAGGCGATATGGGAACTTTCAAAAATTCTCATTGAAGAACATGATGGAGAGGTTCCAGAAAGTTTTGAAGAACTCGAAAAACTACCGGGCGTTGGACATAAAACGGCGTCGGTTGTCATGGCCCAAAGTTTTGGCCACCCGGCTTTTCCCGTTGACACTCACATTCACCGACTGGCGCAAATCTGGAAGCTCACCAATGGCAAGAACGTCGAAACCACCGAAAGGGATTTAAAAAAACTCTTTCCTGAGGACCGCTGGAATAAACTTCATTTGCAAATCATCTTCTACGGCAGAGAATTCTGCCCGGCTCGGGGCTGCGACGGCATTCGTTGCGACCTGTGCAAAGAACTCTTTCCAAACCGCAAAACTCCACTCAAAGCCAAAAAATAAACCTATTTTACAAATCTCCACCACCACTGCCCTTCCCGCAGTAGCAATTGGCATCAAATCCCCCAAGGTTCTTTTTCCTCCGGAAATCTCCTCAGACAGTCCTCACTTAGACATGCCTTCGAGTTACACGGCTTTGGGTGGTTATGCCTATTTGGTTTTACCAGGCGACCAGAGGAGGCATTGAGCACAGGATAGCTTTAGGGTTGCCGCCCGATTCAAACCCAAATTTGGTGCCGCGATCATATAGTAGATTGAACTCGACATAATGGCCGCGAAGCTGGAGTTGAGTTTGTCGGTCTTCTTCCGTGTAGGATTCAGTGATTCGTCTTTTATAGATGGGCATGATGGCGTCGGTAAAGGTGTCGCCAACAGATTTCCACATGGCGATATCTTTATTAAAATCTCCGGAGTTCACATGGTCAAAAAAGATTCCGCCAACTCCACGCTCCTTTTGCCAATGCTTGATGTAAAAATACTCGGCCGCATTTTGCTTATATTTTGGATAGAGATGCTCACCATGGGGGTCAAGACAGTCCTTAGCCACCTTATGAAAGTGATCCGTGTCCTCGTCAAAAACAAAGCCCATGGGCGTTAAATCGTAACCTCCACCAATCCAGAACTGATCACCTGATTCGATGTATCGAATATTAAAATGAACCGTAGGCATTTTCGGATTTTTCATATGTGTAATTAAACTCACGCCAGTTGCAAAAAAAGGTAAATCTTCGTTGCTAAGTGGGGTTTTATCGCCCTGTACACCAGACCAATTCACTGCAGCTTTTTCGAAGACTTCGCCGCGCAGTACAGACATCTCACCACCGCCAGACCCCTTATTGTAATCCCATGTTTCCCGCTGAAAACTCCCGCCAGTTTCGATCGACTCAAACTCTCTACAGATATGGTCCCTGAGGCCCTTAAGGTAACCAATCAACTCTTCTCGGCGATTTTCAGTATTTTCCATGGATTTCCCCCTTTTTTGATATATTGGCTGCTCTATACTAAGAGTCAAATATTGGGCCAAAAAAACACGCCATAGTATTGAATTAAATTTTAGAATGGGACATTCTGTAGATCTCAAAGGACGATAATGACTCAAGGCAAACCAAGTATATGCTGGAAATGTAATAAACTAATGGGTGTCGCTGACAAATGCCCCTATTGTGGAGCTCCTCGAGCAAAAGCTCTCGTGGGATTGAGCCGCATTTTTAGGGCTGCCAGCCAAAGGGGCGTTCTCGCAACCGAATTAATCTTCTACTATTGTATTTTTGTTTTTATCGTTTCTCTTGGCGTAACGTTTCTCTTCACTGGTTTTTCAGGAATGATTTCGGCAATCATGACTCCTCCAAGTGCTACACTTTACCTTCTTGGATTAAACTCACCGGCCGTTTTTCAAGGAGCTTGGTGGGGTCCTATACTCGCTTGTTTTTTACACATCGGAATTTTTCACATCGCATTTAACTTGTACGCCCTAAAAATGCTTGGAAATCTATTTGAACCGGTTGTCGGCGCAATGAGTTTTTTCTGTATTTTCCTTCTTTCCGGAATTGGCGGCATGCTCCTCGCAGCCAGTAATGGAGTGGTTTCGGCGGGGGCCTCTGGCGGAATCATGGGACTCATCGGTGCCGGCATGGTCATTATCTACTTCCGGGGAGGTGGCTTTAGAGATCCGGTCTTTCAAGGACTCCTGCAGTGGCTGATCTACATCGGGCTATTTGGTGTTTTAGCTCCCATGATTGGCCTAAGGATCGATAACTGGGGGCACTTTGGCGGACTAGTGAGTGGCGCTGTACTCGGTTTCTTTTGGCAATCTCAGGCGACAAAGGCGATTTTTAACGTCTTTTCGAGAGGGGTTACCTATCTTGGAATTCTTGCAATTCCAATCGCCTACTACTTTTGCGTTAGTAATATCTTACCAGCGATAATGAACAACTAATGCTAATAGCTCTAAAGAAATTTGAGGCAACTAAAACGGCTCAAGCGACTCTTAAGTGCCCATGGGCTTTCACCTTCGGAAACCTCAGGATAAAGCACGTGTTAGGTGCCTCTGGATCATAAATAAGGTCCCCACCATGAGATTCCATTATTTTTTTCGAGATACTGAGACCGAGCCCAGTCCCTTTCCCCACCTCTTTTGTCGTAAAAAAGGGTTTCATCACTTTTTCAATGAGCTCTTGAGGAATTCCATGTCCAGAATCTTCGACGTAGATAAAGTCATCATCTAGACTCTCGCAATAAGAGAGGCGAATCCAAGGTTTTTCATGCCCTTCGATCGCATCAGAGGCGTTCACCAAAAGATTCACTAATACCTGTGAGACTTCAACCACGCGCCCATTGATATTTTGACCCTCGTCAATTTCTGATTGCTTCAAATCGATGGAGTGATAACGGAAGGCTTCACTGGTCAAACTTAAGGACTCCGCGAAGAGGTCTTTGAGTGAAAAGCCCTCGATGGGATCATTTTGTCCATCGCGAGAAAGTTTTTTCAACCCTCCGATGATTCGACTAATTCTGAGTCCCATGGATTCAATCCGTTCGACTTTTCTAAGGATTTGCTCTTTTGATTTCTCCGCTTTCCAGGATTCTCCACTTAGTAATTTTTTAGCTTGGGCGGAAAACCCAAGTATGATCGAAATGGGATTGTTGATTTCGTGAACGAGGCTTGCAGAAACCTGCCCCAATGACGAAAGCTTGGCCTGACTCTTGAGCTGATTTTCTTGCTGCTCTAAGGCCTCCATTAAATGGTTTGCTTCGGTCTTATCAATAATGACCCCATCCCAAACAACTTCAAGGTCCGTACGATAGGGCTCAGACGATATGTGAACATACTTCTTCTCTCCAGTTGCACTCAGAGTATTACCTTCCCAATGAAATTTTTTAAGGTTTTTTGCTGAATCCTCAACCTTAGAAAAAAAATCGATTCGATCTTTCTCAGAGAGCGGAGTAAAAGCTAACTGTGAGTCCTTGAGAATCTCTTCTGGTAGCACCCCGAACACTTCATAACATCGGTCGGAAAGGTACTTAAAGTAAAATTCTCCGTTATTCTTTCGAGCAAAGCGGAAGATCACAACCGGAGCATTTTTAGCAATACGCTCCATCTGGTAGCGCTTATCCTCAAGCTGTGAATTGTCTTTAAGAGAAACGGCAAAAGCGGAGCGCCCTAATACATCTACTTTATAAATTGAAAACTCAATGGGTTTATTGGTTTTACCCGCTGACAGTAGGTGATTTTCAGATTTATAGATCCCCTGTTTGCGAACAGTTCTATAGATTCGCTTTAACTCACTCAGTTTATTAGCAAGGCTCAGCTCAGAATAATCAAATATCTCATCGACCCCTTTATAAAGAACGGATTCAATAGAGTCGAAAGATCCCAAATTGAGGAACGCTTTATTACAGTAAACTAACTTCGCTTTTTCTAGCATTAGAATCGGGTCCGGATGACTGTCATAAACACTACGAAACGGCTCTACCCACAAAGGAATAACAACGTTTGACTGCTGACTGTTGTTTAAACGAGCCAACAAATAAGGCTCATCATTTTGCGAAAATAGAAGCTTACGATTGACCTTCCATTCAGACCCCGCCTTCTGAGAAATATAAAAATCATCATTTTGCTCGGTGAGCTGACTTTTAAAAAAGGTCACATCCTTTTGATGGCGACCTAGTAGTATACTCGGCTTGCCAGGCAAATCCAGGTCCGTATGGCCACAGATGCGATCGCGACTCGTTCCAACGAGGGCGGCAAATTTTTCGTTACAATCGACATAGATCCCCACTGAGTTCTTAAGATAGGAAGGCTCTTTGTACGATTCTAATTTTAAGCCGAGTGGTTTACGATTTGCGATCATATTGATCTTTATCGGATATTAATGGGTTTTTATTTTGCCTGTTAAGGAATTAACACTATTTAAATCTTACTCTGAGGCTTCGTAAGGGGAGAAAGCGAGCTTCATTGATTGAAACTCGTTGAGTTCATCTTCAAAACTGACAATTCGTTCTGACTCGGATCGATCCGTATTCATTCGAGCGTCAATGAGAGACATTGAAAGTCCCAAAACAAAACTAACAATCAAACTGAAAACAGTAATAAGCATGCGACGATAATTCATCATGCTAGGCTATCGGCCTGAAATGCCCCGTGCTTAATTGAATTGTGGGTTTTTCTTAACTTAATGCAAATTAGGAAAGCTCGGAATAATATCCTTTAATCCGTGGCGCGCTATGCTGATGAGATAATCCTTATTTGGATTAATCTGAGATAGCGTATTGAGTCCCATGCAAAGCCCCACAAGTGCTCGAGCTTTCCCCTGAACATCAAAGTCTTGGGGTACTTCTGACTTAGCCTTTGCATTCTCTAGGGAACGGACGAAAAATTCTTCCTTTAGCTTTGTTAACTCGCGAACATCCTCCTGGACTTCGCTTCCTAAGAAAGGTGCTTCGATGGCACTTCGAACAAGAAGACAACTTTTACATTGGCTCGGGTCACTTTCTCGATCAATAACCTTAACAAAGTAATCGCTAATGTCATTCATGGGATTTTCAGTAGATACCAATTGATCCTTCATAAATTCTTTATAACGACTTAAGACTCTTCTAAACAAATTCTTCTTATCTTTAAAAACTGAATAGAGACTGGCTCTCTGAACACCCATGGCGTCCACAAGATCTTGGACCGATGTTCTTTCATACCCTTTAGACCAAAAAACCGATGTCGCCTTATCGAGAGCAACGTTCTCATCAAACTGCCTAGTTCGAGCCATTTCTACTCCAATATTTTAGATCAATACTTTTTGTTTATCGGCAGATAATCCCTATCAACCAGATAACTTCTTGATTCTTAACACTATATTAACAATTAAGGAAATTGAAAAATCATTTAATTTTGTTTAGGCCCAAGGCTAGCCCAGGCGTTTAATAGGTCTTAAACAATTTGTCGCTTGGGAGGAGCGATGTAATGCGTCGCAGGCTCCAACTCTCCTCTTCTCGATCACCTAATTATGTTATATCACTAGCAAAATGGATATGAGCTCAAGAATCGATACAGAGGTGGAACTCCTTTTCAAAGAAGGCAGCTCCATAACCACAGAAGCTTCCTTTAAGGAAGTCTTCGACTTGATCTGTTATAAAAGTGAAGTCATCGAACCGAGAGCGTCCGCCCTCCTTCTTGAGTACAAACCTGGAGCGAGCCAGCTGCCCCACTTTCCGGGCTTTATTGGAGTCTGCGGAGCCATTACCGTCGATAAAAATTTAATGACTCTCGACGAGGTTCTAACCTTCCATCCCGACCGTGTTATTCTAATAGTTCGAGACCAGGAACTGGAAGATGCAAAAAAGTCTGTGGCCGATTTTTTAAAAAAAGATCCTATTCTTGAAGAGACTTTAAAAAAATCATTACGTATCTATTCTCTAAAGACCGATGGAGACCCCATTCTCGCAGCCAGAGAACTTCTCGAATCTCTTGCTGAAATTATATATCCCCACGAATTTGAATATGGCCACAAAAATATACTATGGAGTCACTAATCAAGCCCCTTTTAAGAGGCTTGAATTTTTCGCCTTTAGATAGAGGCTTCTGCCGCTTTTAATTGCTTCAGTCCGTAGACCTGTAGAACAGCAAAACCTACAAGAGCACAGGCAATACCAATACTTGCTGATACGGCAGGATTGATCATCTCTCCTTGCACCTGGGTGGTATATAAATAAATAACAAAGTGAACCATCGGTCCTAAAAGACTTGCCGTAATTGCGGCTGTTTTTGATAAATAGCGATCCCGAAACAAAATCCCCAAACCAAAAGGTACAATCGAAGCGGCGATTAAGCCGTAAATACCAGCCTGGGCAAAGAGTCCAACCAACTTAGGCGGATTAATTGCTAAAAGAAAAGCCCCTAAGCCCATGGCAATTAAAATCCATCGACTGGCGGCCAAGGCGCGATCTTCTCGCTGTTTATCATTCCATTGCTTGAATACTTTTTTACCAATAGGCCCTAAGAAAATATCATTGGCAGCAATACTCGATGCCCCCACAAGGATTCCATCTAAAGTACTCATTCCAGCAGCGAGAAGCGCGATACTCACAAAAATCCCAACAAGAGGAGAAAAGGCTGCTTGGATGTACTTTGCGACAACGGCGTCTTGAATTCCAAGTGCTGGCATTTCAAGTCGTGCATAAAATCCGACAATTAGAATCGCCGCGAATATGATACTGACGACTGTTCCGACAAATAAGTAGGGCTTAAGATCCTTATCAGAGCGGAGATAAAGGGCTTTGAGTAATATATGTGGCTGACAGACTATTCCTAGGCCAACGACAAAACTACAAAGAAAAACATTCCAGAAGTTCGAAAAAAGTGGGCTGCTCGCATTAGTAGCCTGGGTCAAATAAGGGTCGATCGCCTCGAGTCGAAGCGCAAAAACACCCAACCCGTCACTAAAATAATGTAAACCACTTCCCACCAAGAGAAAAGCAATTCCAACCATCATCATACCCTGAAGTGTATTCGTGTAGGCATGGGCATAGGTTCCACCTATGATGATATATGAGAATACAACCGTGACGATGAGTACAAGAGACCAAAAGTAATCGAGTCCCAAGGTGGCCTGCATAACCAAGGCTGATCCCTTAACAATAAGCACTACAAATGTAATCGAAAGGATAAGGTTGAGGATCGCGAAATAAGTTCCCAACATCGGGCTATCGTAACGGTGACGAATCCACGCAGGTAAAGTCAGAGCTCCCGTCTTTAATCCCATTTCTCTAAAGCCCTTAGAAAAAACAAACAAGGCCGTCAAAAAACCGAGGGGCGATGCAATTGCAAAATGAATAAATGCGCTCAAACCGCTGGCAAAAACAAACCCGGGATTGATAATAAAAGTCGCCGAACTGGCGATCGAAGCTGCGAGGGTAATCCCGACCATGATGGGTCCCATATCTCCACCAACAGCAAAACTCTTAAACCCTTTTGTTTTCTTCATTCCGATGACGGCAAGAACAAAAGTAAGAGCTACGTAGGTTAAAAACAGTGCCCAAGCGATTGTTTGGTTTTCCATAGTCCATCCTCCCCGAGGCTCTCTGGGTAGTACGACTTCACCCCCCTGTCCACTGGATTCGTGGCGCAAGTGCAAAATTATCAAGATATCGTTATGACTATAGGCGTAATTGAGATAAAAATGACAGGCCTATGAATTTTGGACCAAGGGAATACTGAAAGAATTCTGAATTTTAAAATCGGATCGATGCAAGTATAGTGGTTTCCATGTCCAAGAATAGTCAGCCGCCTAAAGGCTTTTTTACCCGTTCCATGAAACTGATCAGTATGGCTACCAGGGTAGCCAGCCAAGAGATGAGTAATAAAGTTTTTGGAGGTGAAGAAGGAAGTGAAAGGCAAGTAAAGACACGAGTCGCCCAAGCAAAAGCTATTACTGAAGTTCTTAGCCAGCTCAAAGGTGCTGCAATGAAATCGGGACAGCTCCTCAGTATTGATGCGAGTGATTTTCTTCCTCCTGAGGCTGCGGAAGTTCTTGCGCAATTACAAAACAGCGCTGAGCCCATGGACTTTGAAATCGTCAAAGAGCAATTAATAGATGACCTTGGCGAAGAGAAATTTATGCTCTTCGAAAATCTATCTGAAGAGGCTGAAGCAGCTGCCAGTATTGGCCAAGTTCACAGTGCCCATTACAAGGGCGAAAAGCTCGCTGTTAAAGTTCAGTACCCGGGAGTAGCCGATTCAATTGAGTCCGACCTTTCCCTCCTCCGAAAAATTGCCAAAAGTTTTTCGACCATGTATGGCAAGTCCGTAGACTTGGCTCCGACTTTTGCGGAGATCGAAAGGGTACTTATCAACGAGGCCGACTATACGAAAGAACGAGCGAATCTTGAACGTTACAGACATTTTGTTGGGAATGATCCCAATTACGTTGTTCCAAGATCCATTCCCGAACTCTCCGGAAAAAAAGTATTGAGTATGACTTGGGAGGAAGGCCATCACCTCGGAACTTGGATCCGTCGCAAACCGAATAAAGAGGACAAGGAACGCATTGGAGCAATTGTTCTCGATCTATTCTGTAAGGAGTTTGTGGACTGGGGGTTTGTACAAACCGACCCCAATTTTGCTAATTTTCTCATCACCAATGACAGCCGCAAAGTGATCCTTATCGACTTCGGAGCCACCCTGGAATACAGCAAAACCTTTCGCCGAGAATACGCACAAATTCTATTGGACCTTACTTCTAATGATTCGGAAAAGATGTTTAAAAGTGTCGTCGAATTCGAGCTGCTCGATGAGAGAGAAAGCGATGAAACCAAAGAGAAGTTTAAGAAAATGCTTCAGGTCAGTCTCAGCCCCTTTTCAAAAGACCTTCAGCCCTTTGACTTTACCGACGTGGACTTCGAAAAAGACACGCGCCAGGCAGCCATTGAATTTTCTAAGAGCTTAAAGTATTCAGCTCCCCCTCGCAAAGTCTTGTTTCTGCACCGAAAACTCGGTGGTATTTTTAATCTTATGAAGAAGTTAGACATTCGCTTGGATTTAATGCCCTATTGGGAGCGAATGACGGCACCGGCGCAAAATTCCTACCAATTTAAGACGCCCAGTGATCCACCACTGGAACAAATCCAGTAAAATTCTATTTCGAAAAGCCTCAATATAGAGAATCCTGTAAACACCAGTGGACGTTTATTAGGAGACTTTTATGAAAGCCATGCAGATTTACCTCATTACTCTTTTAATCATACTTTTTTCTCTGGTCAGCAACATCGCCCGTGCCCAAAATTTAGCTGCCAGTGAATATGAAATCAAAATGCCCATGACTCAGAAAGGTAACTTAGAGTTTGGCGGTGGCTTTGGCATGAGTTACAACTCTGACGAGGAAGTTGAATTTGAAATTTCACCGAAACTCGAATTTTTTCTCTTCGATCAACTTAGCTTTGGTGGCTTCGCCTCTCAAGGATCTTCGGAATCCGTGAGCACTCTTTCCATGGGGCCGAGCATGAGTTACTACTTTCTTAACTTTGATTCCATGGGACTTCATTTTTACGCCAACCAAAGTTTTGCCATTCAACAAAGAGAAAGTCGCCTCACCGAAGACTCAAAACTTACCGAGAGCCTACTTCTTGGCGAGACGAGCCTCGGACTAAAATACTTTTTCCTGCCCAGTTTGGCCCTAGGCGCTGCCATTCACTACCGATATGGGCTTTCTTCAACGCGCTCACCATTAAGCCCCTGGGTGAGCAAGAGCTTTCTCTCTTTCTATTTTTAGGATAATCGCTAAATTACTATTATTATTGAGCTTTGGCACTCCGATTGCTTTTTAAAAGATTAGGATGAAGGAGGTCCCATTATGCACCAGGGATGGAGGCTCAATGTTTTTTCCAGGACTACACATAATAGATAAAGATCAAAGGATCCAAGATCCTGAAAATTTAGATCCTCGTTTAACAGCAAAACCAGAGTTCGAAAACGATCCCAAGCCACCTCTTGGTCGAGAAAATGAGGACGATCTCCCCAGAAATAGGGCTAAAAAAAATCAGTTTCAATCTGAACACGTTCTTAAGAAAAAGGCTAACACCCCGGAATAGCTCTTCTTTTCTCGAGACGCCCCTTCCAAAAAAAATTTTTTTTAATTTCAAAGTGATCCGATAAGCACTTATGGGCGGCTAAACTGCGCCGCGTGGGGTTTTAATGGTCAATGTGCCAACATATAAAGTCTACGAGCCTGGAGAAATCATCTTCAACGAAGGTGATATAGGCGACTGCTCTTTCTTTATTGAAGAAGGACAGGTAGAAATATTTTTGGACCGAGATGATAAGAATCATACTCTTGCCGTACTCGGTGAGAATGAGATTTTTGGCGAAATGGCAATCATCGGCAAACTCCCCCGATCTGCTGGTGCTCGAGCGCTTACT
The DNA here is from genome assembly GCA_030424665.1 of Bdellovibrionia bacterium. Classification (GTDB taxonomy): domain Bacteria; phylum Bdellovibrionota; class Bdellovibrionia; order Bdellovibrionales; family JAGQZY01; genus JAUHWN01. The sequence goes on from JAUHWN010000036.1 coordinate 24,492, forward strand.
CGTTGTAGCCTTGGTATTATCCAAAAAGAACAACTCAGTGACCGAATGAAAGAGGCCGATCCCGTTATTGCGATGATTATTCGCGTTTTAATTCAGAGACTGCGTCGAGAAGTTATCGGACCGCAAGCTGAAGATCGTCGCAAAAAACAAACGAATGAAGATGAAAAACGTCGCCTCAAAGTCATTCGAACGACGACAGCTGAAGAAGAGAAGTACGCCCTCGGAAAAATTAAAATGGAAGCCCTTCTCCGCAATGCCATTCCTAATAATGAAATGGAGATGCACTTTCAGCCTATTATTCACCTAAGATCAGGGCGCGTAGCTGGATTTGAAGCTCTCCTTCGCTGGAACAATCCCGCATCTGGACTCGTTTACCCGGACAGTTTTATTAATGTCTGCGAAGAAACCAATTTGATTATTCCAATTGGTCGCTGGGTACTCGAAGCTTCTTGTCAGGGTTTGGCTCGCATTCAAAAAAGAGTGAATCTCTCGTCGGTCGCCGCACTTCCCTTTGTGAGTATCAATGTTTCCGGTCGTCAACTTCACGATGAAGGATTTTTCGATTGCCTAGAGAGAGCGCGTACTTCGGCTGGCTTAAAGCCTCAGCAAATTAAACTTGAAATTACCGAACAGATATTTGTTCAAGGTCAACGAGCCCTCGAGTGGGCCGAGAAAGCTCACTTTCTTGGGTATACTCTAGCTCTAGATGACTTCGGTACGGGATATTCGAGCTTTCAATACTTGGGAATGTTCCCCCTCGATTTTATTAAAATTGATAAGTCGTTCATTATGAAAATGCTCGAAGAAGAAAAGAGTCTTGTTATTGCCCGTGCCATTGTGAATTTGGGACAAAACTTTAATATCCCGGTAATTGCAGAGGGAATCGAAGATGCCGCCCATGCCCAGAACCTCATTTCGATGGGCTGTGATTATGGCCAGGGATTCTATTTCTCAAAACCGGCTTCAATCGAAGATACCATTAAAAACTACCAGCAAAAAAAGAAGCAATCAGCCGCCTAGGCTTCCCTTTTAGTTCCGTAAAATTTTTGAAACCGATGCCCCTATAATTCCCTACTATTTGTAGATGAAAAATAATCCCATTCCGACGAGTCCCACGCCCATGATTCGCGCCAAACTCAGTGAGTTTTCTGGAGCTCCAAGAAGAGAGTAATGGTCTACCAGTAATGAAACCCCTAGCTGTCCCGTTAGAAGAGCTACAAAAAAAACCGTCGCGCCCAATCGCGGGACTAAATAGATTCCGGAAATAACGAATATACAGCCGAGTAAGCCGCCGAGATAGGCATACCAGGGAACCGATGATAACTTTTTCACCTCGGGCCACTGAAAACCCATAGCGATGAACAGACTAAAAAGAAGTACAGCTCCACCCGCAAAATTAACTAAAGCCGCGAATACAGGCAAACCCGTGCCATGACTGAGCTTTGCATTGATGAGAGGTTGTAGTGGTAGTAAGCATCCGACTAAAATTCCTATAATGACTAACCAAAACAAACTCACTCTCCTTCTAGTTGTTTTAAGGCCCACTGGGCCGTATCGCCCAATTTGTGGTGATTCAGATAAGAAACAACAAGTTCGCGAAGACTCTTAACTTTTGCATTCCCGATCACAACGAGAGCATTTCTTCGCAACTTATTACCCGCCGCTCGCATCAGGGGTGTTCCCCGAAGGGATTTTTGTAGTTCTCTATTTGATGACTCTAGGATCCATCTGAGCTCTTCCACCTCTTGCTTTGAAACGTCGAGATTCATTTCTTGTTTCTCGTCGAGATCATATATTTTTTTATTCCAAGGGCAGACGGTTTGGCAGAGGTCGCATCCAAATAGCCACTTGCCCACTCCGGTTCTCAATTCCTCTGGAAATTCTCCGGGACTTTCGATCGTCAAATAGGAAATACACTTGGAGGCATCCAAGACTCGTGGCTCAACAAAAGCGTTGGTGGGGCAGACATCGAGACACCGGGTACAGGTTCCACAGTGATCTGGATGGGGTTCTGATTGGGTTTTAGGAACCTCTAAACTCGTGAGTATCTCTCCAAGGAGAAAAAGACTGCCCTGCTTGGGGTGAATAATGCACGTGTTTTTCCCGAGCCAGCCAATTCCCGAACGATAAGCAACTTCTCTTTCCATCAGAGGGGTCGAGTCAGTAACACAAAGAAAGTGTTCTTCCGGAAATGCCTTCTGCAACTCGACAACAATCGAATTGAGTTTTTCTTTGAGCCAATGATGATAATCCCTGCCGCGGGCGTAGCGAGCAATCTGACTTTCTTGTAGTGGAAACTCGTCAAAGCTTTCGGGGTGATCGACATAAACATATGAACCGACAAGTACTGTTTTCAAATCGGGCCAATGGGATTGTGGGTTGAGTTTGGCATTTCGGTGGGACTTCATATAATTCATATCCCCTTGGTAATTTGAGTGTAACCAAGAGTCATAGGCCTCACTCCAATCGGATTTCTGGAGCCGACAACTACCAAATTGGCTGAAGCCCTTAGCCAGAAAAAGATTTTCGATTGAAGTTAAATCCATGCTTCAGTCTCCCTTTTGCTTTTGTCGGAAACAAGGGGGCACACGACCCTGGTCCAGCAAGGGGCTAGAATCAAGGGACTCTCTCGCCTTCAACTGTCACTTCAAGACCACTTGCCTTATGATTAAGAGCAGTAAAGCTCATCTTTCAAGGAGTGATTTATGGCTTTTGAACTTCATGGACGCGTTCTCTTCCTCAAGGGAAACTTGCTCTCAGCAGAAGACTTTCCACCAACGCCTCCCTTTTTACAGCTTGAAGTAAACCTTGAAGGTGTCGAATACATTAACTCCGATGGATTGAATGCTTGGAAGAAATGGATCTCTAATTTTAGAAATGACCAAATTATAACTCTGACCCATGTACCCAATTTCTTTTGGCAGAGAATGCGCCTTCACGATGGAGCGATCCCCAATAACTCTAAAATCGAAAGCATGTATGTCCCCTGCTACTCCGAATCCTTAAGTATGGAACATCAAGCTTTAATGGAAGTTGGAAAAAACCTGATCATCACCGATGACTCTGTGATTGTTCAATACGACTTTTCGCAAATCATCCCTGCTGCCTCCGACTGGTTTGTTGATGTTGTGGATGAGGGATATTTTCACTTTTTACTCGAAGTGGATCTACGCTTTAAAAGCAGCCAAATCGAGCAACCCGAAAACAAGTTGGGCATCGAACAAGAATTCATTGAAGACCTCAAACCCCTTTGGAATCCCAAGGAGTTTGAAAAAAATGTTCACGACATGCGCGAACGTATAGCCCGTCGCATTGGAAAAGACGAATTGGAGCGCCTTGAGAAAGTGGCGCAAAAAATAGGGATTGCCGACCCTCAATTTTCGAAGATCTTCGTCAGTGGCGAGGATGACTCGAAACCAACATCCTCACGGAAGATGTTCGACTCCTTAGACTCTTGAATCCTATCGAAATTACCCGCCCCCCGGGAATTTATTTTAAAATGGAGCCATTGAGACACCAATTTGACCTTTCAAATGAATCCAGAGGCCCTCGCCTTTGGCGTTTAACTTGCACCATTAAAGAAAATGTAAAGATCCCTAGAGCCGGAATGCACCATTCTTGCTATTTTGAATCTTTGGGACTAGTCTTTACGGCGTAGAGCAGAAATGCGCACTATTTAAGTTCTGCAAAGTTAAATAAGGGTTGGGATTCATGAAAAAAAGAGACTTTCTAAAGAAATTTGTAGCTGGTGGAATTATCGCAGCAGCTGGTTTAGTCAGTAAAAATGCCAATGCGCGTCAAGGTATGACTGACGAAGAGCTCGCCGAGCTCGCAATTCTTCTCCTCGAATCAGACGATGTTTCTACTGTTGAGGATTTGAAAAATATCCGTTCAGTTCAAGAACTGACTCCAGCGCAACAGCAGCGTTTGGCAGCAATTATTCGAAGGGGTGCAGAGAAGCTTCTTCAAACGTCTCCTTGGGCGTAAAGGGTTCTAAATTTGAAAGCAAAAGAAGTTTATGTTTTGCTTTCAGACCTTTGTAATTTCAAGTGTGAGCATTGCCTCAACAGTTCGGGCCCGCAAAGTCAGCGATGGCGCCTCAGCGAGCCCGAAATTCAAAAAATTTGTAGCGATATCAATGCTGACCCACAGGTTCAGCAAATTCACTTTTCTGGTGGCGAGCCAAGCCTCCATTTGGATTGGCTCAAACTGTTTAAAAAGAATTTGAGAGAGGACGTCACCTGGGCAATGACCAGTAACGGATGGTTTGGTTCGAGACTCCCCTCCTTTTTTGAAGGTCTCCGTTTTGACAAAATTTCTCTCAGCTTTGACTCTTACCACCTCCCCTATATCAGTGCTGAAAAACTAACCGAAACGGCTTTAAAACTTAAAGATATGAAAATCGAGGTCGATATCCTCTTTACCTTTGAGGGCCCAAAAGACTTGCTCCTCACCAAGGCCTTTAAGGATGCCGGCATACCAGTTCAATTTTGCCAAATCGTAGAAAGTGGCCGACACGACAAAGAGGTTCATCAGGGCAAAAGTCTTCAGACCGGCTGTCCTTCTCTACCTCAAGAATCAAGAGCCCTAGAAAAAATTAATTATATTCCCGGTAAAGGTTATACATACTGCTGTGGTCCTTTAGCTTTCGACTCCCACAGAGAAGATTCATTTTTATACACAGGTGAATTAAAAAACATGGGTGAAACTCCTTTGTACAAAGAACTCACCTCTGAAGCTTTTTTAGCGAACTACCAAAATAGCGATCAGTCGATTTGTCACTTCTGTGTCAACTACCTGTCAAAGGCTCCTCAATGAGTTTTTATTCAAAAGCAATTCTGATACTGATTTCTGTTTTATTATTAAGTTCCTGCGATCTCAATAAACGATCCCACGAAACCTATCGCGTTGGGCTTCGCCTGATCCCAAAGGCTCTTTCTCCCTGGGATAATCAGGTAAATACCAACCTTCTGATCATGCTCCAGCTTTACATCCCCCTTTTTGAAGTGGTCGGGTCGGAGCAAATTCGTTCTCGCCTTTTAGATAAAAAACGCACTCGGGTTCTCGACGAGACCCATTCAAAATTCATGATGTGCCTTAAAAAGGACCTAAAATTTTTCGACGACAGTCCAGTTACAATTGACGACTTCAAAAACTCCCTTCTGAAAGCCCATGGGAAGATTCAAGCTCTTCCGCAAATTGAAAAAATAGAAAACGAGAAAAACTGCTTAAAAGTGAGCCTAAAAGAGGTCGACACCGATTACTTTCGCAAACTAACGAGTGTTGCGACCAGCATATTTAAATCGAGCACCCTTGAAAAAGACATTCCCATTGGGGTTGGACCCTATTCTATAAAACTCAGCACTAATGACCAAATGATCTTAGACCGCAACAATATTTTTCCGAGCCAGTTACGACGACTTGAATTTGTTAAGTATGACTCAAGTCTCGATGAGGAAGAATTATCTCGCATTCATGACCTTAACCATGTTTACCAACTTCCGATCCCACCCGATCGAAAATTAACTTACCGTAGAATCGAACGTCCTTCATTGAAGTCTTACATACTATTTTACGGTAACGCCTCTTTAAAAGATCGACTTCTCTTTGCCGCTTGCTTGTCGAAACATCCCATCTCAGAGGTCTTTGGCTTAAAGCTTCAACCGGTCAAAGGTTTCTTGCCGCCACCGCTTCTTGGAAGCTTTATTGATAAGGGCCCTAAGTACGGATCCTGCCCGAAGATGAAAACGAAAAAAGAGTTTCGCCTAGTTCACTTTAACAAAGAAGTAATACGATCTCTTGAGTTCTTTTTTCAAAAAAACCAAGACAAACTTCCATTTACGATCAAAGTCGACTTTTTACCCTTTGAAAGGGTGCCCGAACTCGTATTTTCCCACGAAAATGTGATCACTCTTATCGGCTTTGACTCCTCGGGCTCTTACAACGCACTTCTTGACGGATCTTCCTCATTTTTTAGGAGCTTTGTCGGCGATCAACGACTGACGAAAAACGAAAACAAAACTCTTGATGGATATCTCAGCCAGGCACTGGATGCAAAAAAGCTGAAGAGCAAAGAGTTTTTCTACAAAAAAGCTCACGAAATTCTATTGAGTCGACATTACTTCTTACCACTTGGCCAGGATATACTTATTCAATTCTATCCATCTTTTGTAAAAAAGGTGAGCTGGGCTGATCCTTACAGCCCTTTTCCTTTGTATAGCTTTTTTGTTATTCAATAAAAACTGACCCAGTTTAATGTGTGAGTCTCTATCAAGCCAGCTGGTATCCTAAATGCAGTATCTCTATCCCATGAAGAGATACTGCCCGAAATGCCCCCGCCAACACAGCGAAATTCGAAAACACGGATTTTTCAAACGGAAGTCCGACTATAAATTCATCCAACGGTTCATTTGCACCCGTTGTAA
>JAUHWN010000037.1 GCA_030424665.1 Bdellovibrionia bacterium
CAACGCCGACACTGGCTCCACCCATGGCCATAAACCGACTGGAGCCCTGGGGAAATAGACTATAAACGCCATAAGCACTACTCGATTGAGCCATGCCATCAAAACTGAGCGTTAGCCCTAAAAACAAAACGACAAGCAACCACCCAGTGTTTAATGCACCTAGACAGCTGCCCTTTTGATTGCGCAAGATTAAATCCCCCTCACCTTGACCTGGACCCAAGAAAATGTAGCCTTATAGCCATGAGAATTGCCTTAGTCCTACTAATTCTATTTGCTTCACCGGCCCGGGCCAACTCTCTTTTTGTAGAACCCTATGTTGGAATAGCAAAGCTCGAAGTCAGGCAAGATCTTTTAGTCGATGTCGCCGATGGTTTCTTCTTGGGAGCGAAAGCTGGCTATCGATTCAAACACTTCTTTTTTGGCGGCGATTACCAAACAGGAGGCCCCTTTAAATTTGGTGCCCCTCTTGAACAAGCTGAATGGGATCAGAAGATGCTCGGTTTTGGAATTGGCGCTGATTATAAAGTGGCTCGATTTTGGTTTGGTTACTACCTCGATGGCGAGTTTTCGGACAGTATTAACAACTATAAAATCGAAACCCAATCCTACAAAATTGGCGTTGCCCTGTTTGTATCCAAGCATATTCGAGCGAGCCTCGATTTCATTTTTTACGATGTAAAAAAATATGAAAGCTTTGGTATCGAGCTGACGAACCCTGGATTTTCTATGGAGTCGGCCCACGTATCACTTTCACTTCCTTTTGGAATTTAGCAATGGCCTACAACCTTTACAGAACAATCCTTTTATCTCTCTGCCTTCTCACCTTTTGGCTTCCCATTGGCGAAGGGATTCCAAGTGATGCCAATGGCTCTTTGTCGCAAATCAAAGATCAAGCTTTTAAAACCTTCGTTGAGAAGTTCACACATGACTATGCCAGCATAGATTTTGTTGGAGCCCGGGACAAAAGAATTCACGGTCTTAGATATGGTGATGGTCAGGGGCAAAATGGGAGTTTGGTTATAGCTCCTGGTCGGACAGAGTCTTCCATGAAATACGCAGAATTAGCTCGAGACCTGATGCAAAAAGGTTACTCCCCCATTTATGTTATTGACCATCGCGGCCAAGGATTTTCGGGCCACGATGGGCAAACGCGGGAGCGCCAGTTTATTTATGAGTTTAACGATTACGTAGAGGACTTTAAAAAATTTGTCGACTTGGCCGTGGCTGATCCTCAGGTCAATAAAGAGAAGCTGTTTTTAATCTCCCACTCCATGGGCGCTGCCATTGCCATGATTTATTTGCAAGCTCACACTTCGCCCTTTCAAAAAATCGTCTATTCGGCTCCCATGTTTAAAATCGCGGCAAAGGGACGCAATGAAACTCGAATTCTTTGGGAGACCTGGCTGGCCTGTAGTTTGTCTTTTCTAAAATACATCGGCCTTCCCAATTGCAACTCCTATGTACCGGGTGGAGGCCCTTACAATCCTGAAACTGACCTATTTAAGGACAATATCGTGACCCATGATAAAAATCGTTACCAGTGGCGGAAGCGAATTTGGAATGAGGTTCCAGGTCATTACCACGGAGGGCCGAGTGTTGCGTGGGTCCATCAATCAGTGCGGGCTACTAAAGAAATGCGCGAACCCAAGAATATGACTCGTCTCGAGAAAAAGCCGACTTTGGTCCTTGCCTCAGCTCTCGATCAATTTGTGGACTGGAAAGAAGCCATTAGAATTGCGGAGCAAAGAGATGAATTTCAGTATGAAGTGTTTAAAGATGCTAAACACGAACTCTTTATGGAGAAAGATGAGATTCGCGAAAAGGCTCTAAATCGCATCTATAGTTTTTTCGAATCGAGCCCTTAGATGGCCATGTAATTAATCGTTTACATTGGGGCTTTCAGCTAGAATCTCTGCAGCCAATGGTTAAAAATGCCGAAAACACTATGGGGGATTCCTATGAGTGAAGCGGCAAAGAAACTGAAGTTATCGAATAAAAATACGGATCAGAATAAAGAATTAGTTCAGCTTTTTTTAAAAAAAGCGAGCGCAGTCATTCTCGATAAAGAGGAGCAAATAAAACAAGTTCTTTGCTGCCTCTTAGCCAATGGCCACATCCTGATCGAAGACATGCCGGGCATGGGAAAAACCACTCTCGTAAAAACTTTTGCGAGCCTCCTCGGGCTCAACGAAACTCGAATCCAATTCACCAATGATCTTCTCCCCGCGGATCTACTGGGAAGCTCTATATATGACCCAAAAGAAAAAGAATTTAATTTTCACGCAGGCCCCCTATTCTCCCAGCTCATCTTGGCAGACGAACTGAACCGCGCGACGCCGAAAACTCAGAGTGCTTGTCTCCAAGCCATGGAAGAACGACAGGTTAGTGTTGACGGAGTGACTCGCTCTTTGCCCAGTCCATTTTTTGTTATTGCGACCCAAAACCCAAGACAAACCATAGGAACTTATCCTCTCCCCGAATCTCAACTCGACCGGTTTTTAATGAAAATTCACTTGGGCTTTCCGGGACGTGATGCCGAAAAGAAACTTCTCCTCGGTGAAGACCGAAGTGAACTCATAAAAAATTTGGAAGCCGTTCTTAACAGTGAATATCTCGAAGCCATTCAGAAAGAAATTGAACTCGTCCACACTTCGGACCCCATCATTGAATACATCCAAGATCTTCTTGTCCAGTCTCGTTCCGTGGCCGCGGGGCTTTCCCCTCGTGCAGCCCTCCAGTGGTTAAAGGCGGCAAAAGCCTGGGCTTACATCGAAGGCCGAAACTACGTCATCCCCGAAGATATTCAATCCGTTGGTGTTGCTGTTATGAACCATCGACTTTCGAACAATGATCACAGTTTCGGAAAAGACGGAGAGAGTCTTGCTCGAGAAATTATTGAGAGTGTTGCGGTTCGGATATGAAATCCCTGATCAAAGACTTGCCCCTTGCGCGCAAAAAAATTTATATCATTCCAACTCGTTTTGGTATTGTCTTTATAGCCGGACTCTTTACCATGCTTTTGACTGCTGCAGCCTACGCCAATAACCTCGTCTATCTACTGACGTTTTTACTGACCGCTATCTTACTCATTGCCATGGCAGAAACCCACAATAACATTAGGGCGGTCTCAATTCATCGCGTAGAAGTCGAGCCAGCTGAAGAAGATGACTATGTGAACCTAAAGGTGTGGATTAAAAACCACGGTGACCAACCCAAGTTTTCAGTTTTTGTCGGACTACAGGGTAAAGCATTTAAAAAATACAAGGGTATGACTCAACTCATTTCACAAAAAAGTTTATCTAGCGTTTGTTTTAAATTTCCGGCGAATAAACCAGGTGTTTATACTCTCCCTAAATTAAAAATCTTTACGATTTTTCCACTGGGACTTTTTTACGCCTGGCGATTTCAACATCAAGAGCAATCCTACTTTGTTTACCCAAAGCCACGAGGGCAACAACGTCTTCCAGATAAGTCCATGGGACTCGGAGAAGACCAAGGCCTGCAAAATCGTGGTGGCGATGATTTTAGAGGTCACGAAAAGTACATTCCCGGCGAAAACCAAAGGCACATCGACTGGAAAGCCTATGCCAGGGGACGACCTCTGCTCTTAAAAAAGTTTGATTTTGGTGACCCCAGAGTCTTTGAATTAGGGCTCGAAAAAATTCAAGCTCTCAAAATGGAGGACCGCCTTCGCCAGTTGAGCCAATGGGTTTGGGAATGCCACAAAAATCAAGACATCTATTCTCTCGACTTAGCAGGGTCGAATTGCGATGCCGGCAACGGAGGTCATCACCTGAGGAATTGCCTGAAACTTTTGGCCGAGCACGATGTTTGGAAGGCCTCATGACAGAAGGGCGAGTCAACGAAAACATCCGGTATTGGACACTGGCCCTCATTGCCTTCCACTTTCTTCTCTACATTATGGATATTCCAGTTTGGGTGGCCGTGGCCAGTTTCTCCGCTCTCTTATATCGAGTTCTCGTCGAAAGGCAGATACTAAAACTTCCAGGACTCCGTATTAAACTTCCACTTGTCATTCTTTCTGTGGTTGGGGTTGTCATTGAATATAGAACAATACTTGGCCAAGAACCGGCTACTAGCTTGCTCATTCTCGCCGTCAGCTTAAAAGTTCTTGAGTCGGTACGCTACAGAGACGTTCTGATCAGTTTACTCCTTTGCTATTACTTACTTGTCGGCAAACTTCTTCTTGTACAAAGCTTCGTCATGACCCTCCTCTTACTCATTGATGTTATGCTCGTGAGTTTTGTCATACTTCAACTTCATCAGTTTAAGAATTCCGACCGATCACTAATGGACATGATTAAACCGATTAGTATTATGGTTTTAAAGGCCCTTCCCTTTTTGCTCTTTCTCTTCTTCTTCTTTCCACGCTTTTCTACGGGATTTTTTAAACTCCAAGTTCCCCCTCCGCCGGGATCGGGTTTTAGCAGTAAACTCGATCCGGGAGACCTATCGAGTCTTGCCCTCAGTGACCGCGTCGCTTTTCGGGTCAAATTTCTTGAGGGCAATCCTCCGCCAATGGGTTCGCTTTATTGGCGCGGAGGAATTCTTTGGAAAAACTCTGAAATGGTCTGGGAGAGAGAAGATCAAAAAAGGTACCCCAATACCGGCTTAAAAAATCTTCTCGAGGCCGAGCCTCTAGTAACAGAGGTTTCCCTAGAACCTCAGTACGGACAATTTCTCTTCGCGCTCGATCGCCCTTACCGAGTTCGTTTTAGTGACCCTAAAAAATCCTCTCGGCTTCACTATAGAAGGGGAAACAGTTTTCAATTTCCGGTGAACCTCAGCCAAAGGGTTCTTTTTAACGTTGAGTCCCACTTCGCCACCCGCGACTACCCCCTTAGCAAAGAAGAACGTGAACTTTTTTTACAAGTCCCTGGGCCGCCAAGTCCTCGAATACAAGAACTCCTCGATCGCTGGAAGAAGCAAAGTACGCTTCCTCTGCAACGATCTCAATCTATTACTCGTTTTTTTAAAACCCAAGGGTTCCGTTACACACTTCAGCCCGGAAAAATGACGCAAAAAACGGTGGATGAATTTCTTTTTACAAAGAAAGTCGGTTTCTGTGAGCACTATGCTGCAGCCCACGCTAGTCTCTTGCGCTGGATGGGAATTCCCGCTCGAGTTGTGATTGGATTCCAAGGCGGACAATTTAACGCCCTCGACAACTACTACGTAGTATCTGATAAAGATGCCCATGCTTGGACTGAATTCTGGGATGAAAAACAACAAACTTGGATTCGACAAGATCCTACTGCCGGTGTCGCGCCCTTGCGCCTGGCCGTAGGTGGGCGAGCTTTCTTTCAAGTTTCCGAAGACCAACGCAATCGATTGACATCAGCTGACGACTTTTTAAATCTACAAAACAGCGGTCTCATCGGATACTTGAGCCAAGCCAAACTTTACTTCGATGCGGCTGCCCACCGTTGGAATCTCTTTCTGCTCAAGTATGACTTCAACTACCAAAAAAAGCTTCTCGCTTCCATCGGTATTGGCAATATGAACCGCTGGATTCTCTTTCTTTTTTCGGTATTCCTTGCAGGACTATTCTACTTTCTTTGGAAAAAGCGATTTTATCGCGATCTTTGGGGACGCACTAAAGTCGAAAAAATATACGCTTCAACTTGTCAGTTTTTAGCTCGACAGAACTCCACTCGAATGGGATATGAGGGCCCCCAGTCCTATAAGAAAAGACTTCTGATGGCTTTTCCAGGCGCAAAAAACGAAATTCAAACCTTCTTTGATACCTATACTGAGATCCGTTTTGCGAAATCAACCGCAAAAATTGACCTTCTTCAGGGAGCCGCTGTGAAACTCCGCAAGCAAATTCGGCGACATGGCAAATTGTCTGCCTCCTAAGAGCCGAATACTAGTCATTCAAATTCATTCAAACCACATTACCAGTTTTCGGACGTGGCACTGCCTTCGCAATTAGATCTACAAATCTATAAAAAAACACTTGTAGAAGAACAAAGTCATTGTTCGTTGGCCATCGCAGAAGAAGGGTGCACTCGTGCTTAAAAATCTGAAAATAGTTGCTATTTTACTACTCTTTGCCATTACCGGAATGGCCCAATCGAACGACGTAAGCACAATTGGACAAAACCTTCCAGCTGAGCAAAACATCGCTATTTCGTCATCGAATATTGGCCTTGTTCGATCTTGGCACCTTAGAAAAGCTCTCAAAGAGGGACGCCTTTTGAGCCAGGATGACTTTAACTTTCTTTTTAAGTCGAGAGGCCGACGGAATCGAAAGGCTCTATTCGAGTTCCTTTCCAATCAAAACCCTACTGATGAAGCTCAATTAGAGCAAGTCGGCTTCGCACTGGTGGCCTTTGCCGAATTCGGCATCACCTCAACAAAACGAGATAGACTCACTGTCGATGGGAAAACAATTGTCAATATCCTCAGTCATCTTCATAACGGTGATGAAAATATCAGAGAGAAGGCCGACTCAATTGTGACCGATTATTTGCTGGCTGTATTTAAAGGTCGAAGTCAGAACCACAAGTATCACCTCGCCGATTTGATAATTCACGGTCACGAACTTGGTCTCCACTTTAGAGAAAATGTTTGGCAACTCCTCGACAAAAAGGGCCCCATTGCCTATGCCCAGTGGTCCTTTGTTCACGAGACTCTTAAAGACCAACAAAGAGATCCTTCGATTCGCGAACAGGCTTCTTTGGTTCTCCGGCACTTCAGCTGGTCAAACCATCTCCGATTTAAAAGTGATCAGGTGAGCGAGTGGGCCTACAGTCTGAGCAAGGGTCAAGATTATGCGTCGAATTCTCTTCTCAGTCAGAGGGTCCCATTTACATCCGCCATACGCGGACTCATCGACCAGAATTCTCGAGCTTCAAGAACCTCTCTCATTCTCTGGTTTAGAGAGGCCAGTACACCACAAATTCTTAGACAAATTGCCGTTGCCTACCTTTTTAGTAAAACCACATCTGAAGATCGAAAGTTTCAAAGTGAATTTATTCGCAAAGCAATGACCGCAACAGACATTCAGGATTTTAAAAATCACTTTTACGATGTCAACAGTGGTGATTCTCCTTCTCTATCAGAAGAGATGTTAAATGTTCTCGCTGAAAGTATTCAGCAGATCCAAGCTACAGACAACTCTGATGGGAATAGGGAGTCTCAGGATCGGAGAAATCGAACAACTCAACTTTTAGAGATTTTTGTCCCTCAAGCGATGGACTATCCCGATATCCTTAGCCGTGTCGTGCGGTCATCAAATGAGTTTGCGAGTAGTTACATTCAAAGAGAGCTTCGCGACCGTCCCGCTTCGGCTGAACAGCAACTTCCCCATTTTAAATCTCTTTCTTTCAAAAACCCCATTGGTTTCTTTCAAAAAGCCATTGAAAACATCCAGTTTGGAATCAAAGCCGCCATTATAGCCAGGCGCAATGGAGTACTTAACCTGAACGCCGCCATCGACGCTTTAAAGGGACAAACGATCATCAGTGAACGAAGTGATCCTCAAAACTTTTCAAGCTTTCAAATTCAATCCTATCTCCTTAAAAAATTGCTCTCTGTTAGTGATAAGGGTCCCGAAGTTCAAATGATGACCTTCGAAAAAACCATCGCCGAAATCGAAGTGTTTTTATCGAGACCACCCGTAGTCAAATACGCAAGAACATCAGAAGACCTTCAAGGTATTTTTGAAAGCCTTGAATCTGAGTATCGTCATCTCGACTCAGAAATGACCTACGGTGAAAGTTTAGATCAACAAAACCCCATCATCTTAAAAATGCCCAAAGAACTCATCCCAGAATTGGACGACTTTACCCAATCCTTTAGAGACTTTGACATGTATCTCGATATGGGTGGAGCGGTTCAAGGTTTTGCCATGGACCTGTTATCTGCTAACACTAATGGCGGTCGCTTGGCCCGAGAGATGATTCTTGGCGATCAAGAGATGAAGCAGGATATTGTCTTAAGGAGTACAGGAAGTCTCACTCAAGCTTTTGATCAACTCAAAAGCCGAACTAAAACGAGTCTCGAATCGGCAACCGATGGGATCAATCCACTTTTTGCCAAAGTTTTGATTCACTTCATCGAAAATTACTTTTTGGATTGGAGCTTTTCAGAGGCTCAAGATGTTCTCAAACGTATAATTGAAAGGCCCGACCAAAGAAGTCTGGGGCAAATTTTGAGTCTTATCGTCCAATACTCGGACCCCAATGTGATTAAATTCTTGCAAATCGTTAAGGGATTTCCTCAGCTTCAAGAAAAAGAAATCCAAGATATTCTTGAGCCCCTTCTTGAAGACAACGTTGCTTCTGCTTACGAAGAGGTGCGTCCCCAATTTCACCCACCCCTCAATTATCGCTTTCTTCAGGGAGGGATCCAAAGGTATGGAAAAGTAGGGTCCATCGCCGAAGCTCGTTTTAATTACGTCGTTCCCAGCGACCTGAGCGTAGAGGAAGAACGAGAAATTGTTCGACAAATGAATGACCAGCCTGAGGATGTATTTGAATTTTTCTGGGGCGAAGTCGAACCAGGTGTTTTACCGAACATCAAAAATCCCGACCTAAAAAGAATTGTTTCTAGAACAAAGAGACACGGTATCGAGGACAAAGTCGCTACGGGTAAACGTCGTCTTCTCAATGCCGCTAAAGCCATCGACGAAGATCCGGTTCTCAAAGAAGCCAACTTTCCAAAAGTCTACGCCGTACTTGAGAACCTCATCCTTTTAACCGAAAGAGAGACCGACTTTGAACTGACAGCTGAATACTTAGAAAAGGGAAAAAGCTACAGAAAATCGGTAAGTCTTCCGGTTCCAGAGGCTTTCGGTGATATTACAATCAATTTTTCAACCCCCGATGCCCTCAGCTCACAAGAACCAAAAGAAGCGCAAAATATGGAAGAAGTTCCTGGCCAGTCTTTAGATAAATTCGCATCTTCAATCGGCAACAGAGCCATGGCACAAAAAATCGTTGAGGAAGTCAGCCTGCTCTGGCTCGAAGAAGTCTTAATTGGCTCGCGGTTTTTTCATGCGGATTTGCAACCAGCTAATATAAAAGTCCACAAAAAAAATGACCTCGAATACGATGTATACTTTATTGATTGGGGACTCAGTGGAGAACTGACGGTCGAACAAAAAGATCAGCTCATGCCCTTTGGACTAAGCGCTTTTGCTGGGGATCTAAAAAAGATCACCGAAATAATATTTGAACTCTCCGTTGAGAGGCCCGAAGGAGCGAGTATTGAACATCTTCGTGGGGCACTCCAAGAAAGCATCGCTAATTTTCACAAACAAACTAAGTACGCAGGCCCTGGTGTTTCTCCTGCGATTGGCCCATTGGAGTTCATCGTAATGGCCTACTCCGCTGGCTACAAAATTCCATTGGACTTCTTTGCTGCTGGCAGAGGATTGGGTACGATTATTTCCAATCTGTCTTTAGTTGGTTCCGATCTCACCCCTAAACAGCTTTTTATAAAACTCTTCGAGAGAAATCCAATGGAAGGTCTTCGCGCAGCCTTTTCAAATCCAGCCGATGTCATGCGAGCCGCTCGCGATGTTGGCCCCCTTGCACTCATAAGTCGACTCGCCGGTGGCCTATTTTCTTCGGATTCCGGAGCCGATTCAACCAGCTCAGTTCCGCAAATTGAAAACCCACTCAGCCGGTCTCGGGGCGAACAGGATCAAAGAGAAATTGATCAAAGACAAAGAGATGAGCTGATTGCCGAAGAAGAAAGCCAAGGCTTTATCAGTAGAGTAAGAAATCGATGGAGAAGAGATAGTAGCCGCCCCTTGTGCGAGCAAGCATTTAGTTTTTGAAGACATACGCCCATAAACAACTCCTGTCGAGATCCTAACAAAGTTAAAATTGACAGATTCTTTTTGAAAAGAGTCTAATGAGCCCGTGGAGACCCAGGCCTCCAATTTGCAACTTCCAAAGGTATCAAGCAATTCTCTCGAAAAAGCAGGACTTTTAGAGAGACTGAATTGAGACCTGGGGGAAACATGGAAGTAGAAAATTTTAACAATGAACAGTCTGAAAAAAGGTACGACTCATACATCGAGGCAATGAATCAATGCCCGCTTTGCACTACAGAACTGGAAATCGTCTATCGAGTGAAAAGTGATCAGGAAAAGGTCCTTGAAGAAGCTCAATGTCCATCGTGTAAAGTAAAAGCGTCTACTAAAGAGCATCATCTGCAATAGAGGCGTCAAAGTTTTGACCCTAGCCATAGATTTGACGGGCTCTCACAACTTTTTGACCACATCAAAGAGTATCGAAAAGGAGAGCCCTCTGGTGGTGGATTTCATCCTCGCCCAATACCTTGAGATCGAGATTACGTTCAAAATAAGCCAAAATATCTGACACTTTTCTATAGAAAACATCATCCATAGACTTCGAAGTATGGGCGTAATCGATCCAACTGGCCAACGATGCCAACTGACCAAGCCCCATAGCCAAGTTTCGAGCCGATGCTGTCAGCGCCTCTTGCCCCTCCGCCATAGCCGAACTTAGAAAATTCATTAATTGTTCCCCTTGGCTAAGGAGGTCACTTTTAAGTTGCGGCGCACCCGTCAACTTATTGACGGATTCATTGTACCAACCCCAAAACGGATCCAAGGTCCCTTCTTTGCGGAGGACTCGAAGAACATCAAGACTGAGAATGTTAGTCGTTCCCTCCCAAATCGAAAAGACTTGGACATCTCTGTATAAACGTGGAATTTCGGTGTCTTCAATGTAGCCAGCACCACCGAAGGATTCTACGAGCTCGCTGATCCCCCTTACACTTTCTTTCGCCGTCCAGAGTTTTAAAACCGGTGTCAGTAGCCTTAAAAGGTAATTTTCTTCGGCACTAGATTGATTCAGCTCTGTCTTACCCATGAGGTGCGCTACTCGCATCAAAAGGTGAAACTGGGCCTCATGGCGCAATTCAATATTGTAAAGAGTTCGTACATGTAAAGGGTGATCTTTGAGATACCGTCCAAATGCTTTGCGCTTGTGTCCATAGTCTTTGGCCAACATTAGACCGCGATTGAGGGTTCCCACGGCACAAGCCGAATTATAAATTCTAGTAATGTTCAAAATGCTCGAAATATTTTTCACACCCTTACCGACTTCGCCAATGAGTCGCGCTTGGCTCCCCTGAAGTTCCAATTCGGCCGTCGGCATGGCTTTAGTGCCAAGCTTATCTTTTAAACGATTCATCTGAATGTTATTCAGTCGATTTTCGGCATTGCGAATTTCAAGGCAAAACAAACTGAGACCGAGATCTTTATCGCCGTCTCTTATACGCCCGAGGGCCATTGCCAGTTGGGCCGTAATCGCCGAGGTAAACCACTTTGTACCGTACAATTTGTAGTACTCCCCGTCTTTTTCAGCCATAGTTTCGGTTCCCGAAACATCGGAACCACCACTTCGCTCAGTCATCCACTGACCGGCGGTCCACATCCTTTTCGGATCGCGACTGATTAACTTTTTAAAGTAGTCTTCAGCAAAGGGTCCGGGTTTTAATAGCTCTAATACCCGTGCTGCGCCATCGGTCATACTTAAAGGACAAATCACAAAAGCACTCGAAGGATGCAGTGCTGCGATTCGTATCATTTGATAGACTCGCGAATACTCAGCAAACTTTCTTTCATAGGCACAAGCTACAATTCCATCTTCTGCAACCATGGATTGCATTTGATCCCAGGCCGGATGCATTTCGATATGATCGATTCGTTTTCCCCAAGCTTCATATCTAATTTGCTTGGGATGATTGGTTTCTGCTAGAACCGAAAGCGGATGATATTTGGAAACAATTCGCTCACCAAACTCAATAAGTTCAGTTTGGATTTTCGGGAAGGTGTCGGGTGCAGTTTTTTGCAAATAATCTTTATAGAGAGTGCGGCCCGCGAAAGGATTTGTCAGTTGCGGACCCTCTTGAAAGAAACCACCCATATTTGCCTCCTAGTCAAGTTCATATTAGCCCCGCTAGCTGAGACCTGTAAAGCCTCTGTGAGGAGCCCCTTTTAACTTGAAATCGCGGCCGAGCATCATTAGGATGATTTCCACTGAAAAATCCAAATAGGAGGCTTTATGGCTTTGATCACAAAATGTCTCGTCGCCTTATTTTTGCTCGGCGGTGGCTTCAATTTCACCCAGGCCAACGCAAATGAGGCAAAATCGACAAAATCTGCTGCAAAGAAGGGAAAGAAAATGTCTGAAACCGTTACCGTAATTATGGATACTTCAATGGGCGGTCCCATAGAAATCGAACTCTACGCAAATAAAGCTCCAGAAACAGTTAAAAATTTCTTAGCCTATGTGGATGACAACTTCTATAATGGCACTATATTTCACCGCGTTATTGATAATTTCATGATTCAGGGCGGTGGCTTCACAACAGATATGAAGCAAAAAGGTACAAAAGACCCCATTAAAAACGAAGCCGATAACGGCCTCACGAACGACAAATACACGGTGGCCATGGCTCGCACAAATGTCGTCGACAGTGCCACGGCTCAGTTCTTTATTAATGTTAAGGATAATGACTTTCTCAACCACAAAAGTAAAACACCCAATGGTTATGGATACGCCGTATTCGGAAAAGTCGTCGCCGGTACCGAGATCGTCGATAAAATTAAAGCGGTAAAGGTCAAGGAATCGCAGGTGTCTGAAGCATTCCCTCTCGAAACAATCACAATTAAATCGATCAAGAGAAAGTAAGGCTTGTACCTTGGGATTTGAAGAGCAAATTAGTCTCTGGTTTTCAGACTATGCCTATCAACCCCTTTGGGTTTACTTTGGCGTTTGCTTTTTTATGTTCGCATCGAGCTTCGGGTTACCTCTTCCTGAAGAGGTAACCTTAGTGAGTGCAGGGCTCGTGGCTTATATGGCCATGCACCCACACAAATACCCTCCACCGGACGAGGGTGTCCCCGTTAATGTTTACTTACTCGCGACAATTTGCTTTTTAGCTGTCATCAGTTCTGACTACTTAATTTACTGGCTCGGCCGTCATTTTGGGCGGCCCCTTGTTAAAAAGCCTCGCTTTAAAAAGTACTTTCCACCTTCGGTGATCACACGAATTGAGAATTGGGTTCAGGCCTATGGTGTCTGGGCTGCAGGCCTCTTTCGCTTTACTCCAGGCCTCCGATTTCCGGGCCATATGATGTGCGGAATGATGCATCTTCCTCGCTGGAAATTTTTGGCCGTTGACGGTACCGCCGCCCTTCTCACGGTACCGACACAGATTCTATTGGTCGCCTTCTATGGAGAAACCATTCTTGAAAAGTTTGGCCAGTTTAAGCTCTACATCGGTGGTGCCCTCCTACTCATTCTTCTAATTGTGATCCTTCGCAGGGTCTACAAATGGCAAAGTTCGCGAAGCTAATGAGTGTTTCATTATGAGACACTGGATTTCTTGACGCTTGTTCACTAATTATGCGCACGTATAAATATCTGTAAGAAGTCAGAGTTCTAACCCTGATCTGCTAAATTTGCGCGCTAGAACTGGCGTAGTTCTTGGAACTACTAGCAGGTAGAAGGGGAGAATTGCTTACAAGGTTTTGGTTTCGAAAATGAGGATACTACAAAAATTCAATCTTATTCTTATCGTAGTCCTTGCGATGGCAACGACGACATCATTCGCACAGTTTGATGAAATGAATAAAGAGGAGCATGTAAAGCTTGAACAAGCCAGACACCTCTTTCATCGCGGGCATTTAAAATTAGCGCTCGAAAAAGCAACATCAAGTTGCAATAGATCCTACAGCCCGGCTTGCTATTTCACTGGAGTGATCAAGGAGAGTCTGGGACAAACCGAGAATGCCCTCTCCTTTTACGACTACTCCTGCCGCCTCAAGTACTTCCAATCGTGCTTCCGCATGGCGCAGATCTACAGTTCGCAACGACGGATTAAGAAGGCTGAACGCTACTATCACTATGTTTGTGAGTTAGCTCAACACAGTCGTTCTTGCTTCGAACAGGCGCGAATCCGTCTGGATCAGCGCAAACGAATCTCTGCCCAGCTGTTATTTGATAAAGCTTGCAGTATGAGCAATGCCTACTCGAGATCTTGCCTCTACTCTTTTTATACCTCTTGGATCAACGGCGAGCGTTTTGGACAGATTCGACTCACCAATAAGTGTGTTAAAGAAGGGAAGCTCGAAGCCTGCGTGCTTGCAGCTCAGGCCCATGAGATTTTCAAAAACGAAAAAAGCACTTACACATTCTATCAACTGGCCGATCGAAAGTGTCGAGATCATCCCCAGCACATTTGCCACAAGATCGCTAATTTCTACATGAAAAAGGGCCACAAGAGACAAGCTCTCTTAACCTATGATCACCTTTGCCAGCGCAAGGATTCAATTTCTTGTGAATTGGCTAACTCTATCCGAAGTTTTCAAACGGCCGGAAAGAGCATGTTGAGAATCCCTGCATCTACTTCGATTCCACGCTAAGATTCTTAGACTTTGACTTCCGTTCCTGAAGTTTCCAGCGATGAACTTGATTTTCAAAGTCACGCATCATCAACTGAACTTTTGGGACGAGCCAGAGTCGGCTCTTACCGACTCCATCGGCCTTTTTAATATATATTTCTGAAGAAAAAATCTTTTTATCGATTTGTGCCACAACAGAAAACATAAATCCCGACTGAAAACCAATTCCGAGAGCCCTCACCTTCCCGGTATTTTGCAATCGACGCGTGACCTGCCCTAGGGTCCGATTGACTTCCTCTTCAAAACCTTCCCTCGGTACAAAATTAGAGAATTGGAAAATTTGCATTTACACTCCAATTCCATTACCTCATCTCTCAAGCTATAAGACTCTTGGGGCATACAAGTCGGTTAAAATATTTTCTTTCGCAAATACATCAAAGCGGACAGGAATACCCCCGTTTTCGAAATGAAGACTATTAAGAGTCATCCAGCCTTTTGGAAGCTGCCTTATTGGCGCTTGGTGTTTTTTTGACCATAGCAATCCAACTCTGACTGGGTCGTATTGATCAACAATTTGCGACAGGACCTTTTCTGGACGTAATCTGGAATCCCTATTAAGACGGGCTCCATAGGGCAAGTTACTGACGACATAGCACTGGCCTTTGTATTCTTTAAGGTCAGCTCCCTTATTGTCTCCGTGATAGAAATCAAACACATCTGGAGAGAAAACTTTAGAGTCGAAATTTTTCGATAAAAGCTTATAGGTTTCACTATCCTTTTCACAGCCAAAGAAAGATTTGAATGATGGCCAAGCCAAAGAAGTCTGGTGAGCGTCGACCGTTCCGGCAATCGGCCAAGTTTCAAAACTAAAAGATCTTAAAGTTTGCGGCTGATTGAGTATTGCTGCTTCAAACAAAAAACTTCCGCTCCCCATAAATGGGTCACAAAGCGCGTACTTAGAATTATCCGACGAATTCATACCATCCGTTAAAAAGAGTAACAATCCACTGGCTAGGTTTTCTCGAATCGGCGCTTTGGGCGTGTACTGACGCCAACCTCTCTTGTGAAGAGGCTCCCCTGTGGAATCAATACTAAGACTCAATTCATCCCTAAAGAAACGGAGATCTAACCGCATGGCCCCCGGTCTTTTCTTCATTTTTTTGAAATGCTTCAAACAATGTTTTTCTATTTCTCGTTGATGATTTAAGCGACTCGACCGACTATTGATATTGAATTTTAACTTGTCCTTGATTCCGAATTGCCCCCAATCAATTTGTGCAAAAATACGGGAGAGTTCCTCAAAATCACTACATGGGAATTTTCCAAGGCGCATTAAAATTCGCGTTGCGGACTTTAGGTGATAATTAAGACTCAATCCAAAGTTTAACTCTGCCTCAATCTCAATTCCACCAGGAAAGAGTTCCCAATCTTCTGGCGGACTGACCTGATGACTTTCTAAACTTGGCAGGAGGTGCAAAAGCTCCCGATAACAAATATTTTCAAATCCGGGTGGAATCACCACAAAAAAACGGAACTTACGCAAAATCTATTTCTCCAGCGATCAGAGACCGAATTTGTTCTAGGCAGTCTTCGTTAATTTCGTGGGCCAAGCCCTCAATTGATATAAATTTCCCCTTATTACCAAGGTCTTTCATTTTATTGAAACTGGATTTTGAATTTTCGTACTCTACAATTAGGTCTTTGGTTCCGTGGATTGAATAAATCGGAAACTGAAAGGCCTTTTCAAAGTCTTCGAACCGATACCGAGAGCCTATCCCGCAAATCCATCTAATGGATTTCAAAACTTTTGAGATATGGGGGGCAAAATACCCACCTTGGGAAAATCCTAGAACCATAGTATCTTTATTCAACCAATTTAAACTCTCCAGTTGTTTTTCAATCGTGCGCAAGGACAGATCCATATCGCGAACGAACTCTCCAGTACGTCCGTCAAAAAAATACCAAGAGTAAGTCATTTTGTAGTGGTCTTTTTGTCGGATAGGGACCGGATAGGGACCGTTAGGAATAAAGAGATTTACATCCTCAGGTAAGGCTGGCTGAAGCCAATTATAGATATCCTCTCCCGTTTGTTTGTAGCCGTGCAATAGTATAAGGAGCTGGGAACTTTCGGGTACCTGACGATAAAAGAAACTCGTATCAATCTCAGCGGGGACCTTAATGTCTTTGCTTTGCAGGTTCTTACTTTCCGTCATTTTTTAACAACCCAAGGAGAGTTTCTACCGGGAGTTCTGGTGAAACCTGCCCCTGAATATTCCACCTCTGTAAAAAACTGTCTTCAAAGTGATCCGTGCTTAGAAAATAGATTTTCGAAAAGAAGGGGCCCGTCTTTTGTAAAACCTCTTCGAGTTCGCTCTTTATAAAATTGGGTTCGATAAAGAAATAGGTCGGCCGGTAAGAGTCTCTTAAACTCTTCCATTCTTCGATGCGAGGTATGTGAACAAAAAGTAAATCCCTATTGGGCAAGTCAAAATCTGGTTCATTGGGGGAAAGCCACCACAATGTTTCAAATTGAGGCTGATTTAAATGTATCTGTTGTTCAATTTCTTTTAGGCAGTCCTCGGCAGAATTGCGGGCTTTTATCAAAAAGTCCCGATGATACTCGCTCATATCAGAGCCAATTTCGTCCACGAGAATTTGCGCAAAGCCCTTCATGATCCCCACTGCCGACTTTAAATCGTGCTCGCAGTAGCTCTTGAGCTTTCTGAACTTCTGAATCTCGCGGGAAATGCTTTCGTTATTGGCATAAAACTTTGTCTTCATAATAAGTTCCTGAACTGATTATGCCATTCAGGACCAGTAATCGTTATTCTAAATGGCTCTTCAACGCGTCTCAGCTAAAAGAAATTATGACCTTGGTCTGCCTAATTTTTTCTCGAGAGAAGACCGATAAACAATCATGGCAGAAGAATCAAATTACAAAATATTTGTGGTCGAAGATTCAATGGATCACCAGATCCAAATTCGCAAGGCGCTTTCGCACTACGATTTACGTATTGAGCCTAATATGAAAGAGGCCATGAATCGCATTAATAGCGAGGACTTTGACCTCTACATTCTCGATATCATGCTCCCCGATGGAGATGGTTATCAAATCTGCCATTGGTTGCAAAATAACGAGAAGACCAAAGACCGCCCCATCATATTTTTATCTTCAAAGTCTGAAGTTGGCGATCGCGTTCACGGTCTGCGCCTAGGAGCGGAAGATTACATCTGTAAACCCTTTGCTCCCGAAGAGCTTCTGGCTCGCGTAGAAGTGAAACTCCGTAAGAAAAAACAACCCGACACCGAACTCGATCTTGGTTATCTCAAGTTTGATTTTATCGGTCAGAAAATTTTCTTGCGAGAAAATGGTGAAGAAAAGCAACTTGATCTAACCCCTCGAGAGTTCAAAATTCTTTCTTTGATGGGTCGACACCTTAACTCGAGTCTCGAACGCCAAATTATTCTGGAAGAGGTTTGGGGCAAGGACGTACACGTCTCAGATCGATCAATCGATACCCACGTTGCGGCCATTCGCAAAAAACTGGGAAGCCATTCCCATCAATTGAAGTCAGTCCACGGTAAGGGCTATATGCTTCTTTCTGATTCGGATTCTCAAAGTCAGTCTGCTTAATTTGATTAAAAGTTAGGCGAAAAACAAAAAGTTACGTAAATTTAACGCCTTAGCTCACAAGATCAAGGTCCAATCCCGATAGGAATCTGGGATCCAAATGATTATTAAGAGAGAGTTTCGTTTACTTATACTATTGGCATTTATGCCCGTACTCGGACTAGCATGTGCTGGCCCGGTGACTCCTTTTGGCGCTATCCATCTCCCTCCACAGAAAAAGGCAAAACCCCAAGAAGTCGAATCGAGTTACGACAAACTCATTTCGATCCAGTTCAATCCGCAAAAACAGGTCCTTCACGGGAGTGAAGACTTTGAGATCATTATTAAAGATTCGGCCGGCTTAGAAACCAATGATTCAATCAAGGTTTACTTTAACGGTGTGGACATAACTTCGAGCTTTTTCTACAGAGCCGAAGTGTTTACCGATCCCTCACAAACTGAACTTAAAGTTCGATTTAAGGACCTTCAACTGCGCCCCGATCAACGAAATGACATAGTGGTACGCTATAAAAATCAATTGGGTATCGTTCGAACTCAGCGCTTTGAAAGTCCCTACTGCCCTTTGACCAATTTATGGAATATTGAAAACGTTCGCCCTTTTCAGCCGAGGGACAAAATCATTCAATTGGTTCAAGATCGCTCTAGCGAAGAGGGACTCAATCCTAGTTTAATCGTTGCCCTTATCGCCCAAGAGTCCGGCTTTTACAGCAAAGCGCTTTCCTGGGCACGAGCTTTAGGACTGACCCAAATCACTCCCCTTGCAGAAAGAGACATAGCCTCTAGTCATCCAGAATTTAAACGATATCCCGACATTAACGAGATGTCCTTTTTAGAACTCAAAGCAAAAATTCTTTCCGGCAAAATCAACAGTAAGAACGAGTGGCGACTCGACCCCAAATCTTCAATCATTGGCGGAATCAGCTTTCTAAAAAGATTAGACGAGTATTGGCGTCGAAAAGAAACCGACGAATTACTCAAAGAGAACTTTGCAAATCCAGAAAAGGCCCGACTTGATGCTATATTGGCCAGTTACAACTCGGGTGCGAGTCGCGTGCGTAGAGCGATTAAAAAACATGGAAAAGACTATCTTTTTGCCTCAAAAGAATTGAATGCCGCCAGAGAGTACGTTCATAAAATTCAGAGCTATTGCTTTCACTTTAGTGATATTTCAAAGACAAAGGATTAATCACTATGAGAAAACGTCCCGTTAGTTTGATTATTCTCGCTTCCTTCTTAATGGGATGTGCCGTCGCTATTCCTCTCCAAATTTCGTACCTCTATGGCATATCCTTTATCAATCCTCTGGCCATGTTCCACTACATTTCTCTACCCAATTGGTTATTCATCAGCTTTTGTTTACTCAACGCCTATCTGCTTTTTGAAGCCTCTGATTGGGTCAAGTGGACTCTTCCCGTCCTCCTAGTAATTACTCTCTGGAATAATTGGTTTGTCAGTCAGTTTGGCCAAGACTACGATGAGGCGACGACGCTTGTTGCAAGCGCTCTATTTATCTTCGTCCACGGTCTCATTTTTCACAGGTCGGCACTGAAGGTTCTTCGCGACCCAAGTAACCGGTGGTGGCGAATTCCCCAGAGGAAACAAATTCCAGTCGAGGTTGTACTCACAAAAATGGGCGGGCAAAAGGTCAGTCTCGAATGCTATGACATCTCAGAAGGCGGAACCTTTCTGCCCCATGAGAATCTGATGAAAGCTAATTCAAATAAGTCCGAAAAACGCAAGAAAGTGAAACTGGATGTGGGCGACCACGTTCAAGTAAAGTTAAAGCTCAGTCAGCTCCACCGAGTCACTTGCTATGCTCGAGTCGTCCGGGAAGCTCCTGCCAAAGGAAACTACCCGGGAGGCTATGGCTTGTCTTTTGACGCTATGGAAAAGGACAAGCAGAAAATCTTGCGCTCTTTTATTCAAAAAACCCCAGAGATGGGTAATATTTGGAGTACAGCCTTAGTATAACGCGTGGCGAATTAGAAATAATTGCTACGGAATTCTAATTATCTCGACAGTTTCTATCAGTGAATCTAGGACTATTCCCAATCGAGGTATTTATGAAAATTTCATCAGGCATTCTTTCTTGTATTGTTCTCTCTTTTCTTGGGAGCACTCTTCTGTTTTCACCTAGCATTCAAGCCCAAGAGGGATCACCGCTCCGCCTTAAGATGGCCAAAGAGTTGCCGCAAAGTGTTGTGATTCGCTACAACCACACCTCAGGTGAAGTTGCACTTCTGAGCAGCTCCCAGGATTTGCAGCAGGGAGAGGGCACAGAAACTCTTCTAAAAGCACAAATGCAAGAATTTAAATCCTTGGGACAAAAGGAATCCTTAGTCGGTCGAAGCGCAAAGGCCTCTCACGGTGAGAACTGGTTTCTCTATTTTTACGGAAATAACCCCAACTACCCTAGCTTCTTTTACGGAGGCTTCCTTTACCGCCTTGAAATGTACCACGTTTTTCACTGGTATAATTACGAGTTTCGACTTTTCAAAATGACCAGGAATTAGACCTCCGCTGAGTTAATCATTGTCAAATCAAAGCCTATGAAGGAAAACTGAACTATGTCTCAGTTGATTGATTTTCATAGTCTTTGTCTACCAAATCCTCCCTTTGATCGCGAAATTGACGAGATCAAAGAACGAATCAAACCCTACTATGATAAAACCAGCCCCTGGCTGCATTTTGCACAGAAACAACTTCGAGATCTACCTCCCATAGCCTCGAGAGTCTCAGAGGAAGTTGGCTACCCGCTTCTACTGAGCCGACTTCTTATGGAATCAAGCCTTAGGGACCTGCAAAGACAGCTCGATGAAAATTCGATTTCCTACGCCATGGTCGTTGCTAAACATGGACTTTTAAATAATGAACAGCTCATGGAAATCTGTGAATCTGATTCTCGACTTATTCCCTGCATGCGGATTCCGAAAAAAATCAATGAACCAGACCAAGTCATACAAGACTACTATGACCAAGGGGTTCGCTTTATTAAGCTCACACCTCCCCTCGAGGCCTTTCAACCCATGAGTTCCCATTACCTTTCAGTTTTAAAGAAGGCCAATGAACTGCAAATGAGTATTATTTTACATACCGGAATTATTCAAAGTCGTCTCTTCTTTAAGCGCCCCGAGTTAGGTGACGTAGAGCAATTTAATCGTTGGTTTGAGATGTATCCGCGCCTCAGGTTTTATCTCGCTCACATGAATCTCAATGAGCCCGAAAAAGCCATTGTGGCAGCCGAAAATTTCGAAAACTTGAGTCTGTTAACAAGTCATCAATCATTGCGGGATATCACTGAAGCCGTAGACCGCATTGGTGCTGAGCGCGTTTTGTTCGCCAGCGATTGGCCTTTTATTGGCGATAACATTCGACTCTCACTTAAAAAAATAAAACGTGGAAAAAGAGAAGGTCATATTTCGTCGGGTGAGGCTGCCCAGATTTTAGGTGAAAACGCCGAGAAACTCTTCAAGTCCTACGGAATTATCGACTCATAAATATATATTCAATAAGGCGATTAGAGGCGAGAGAGTTCGCCGTGAATGAACTCCATTTCGCGGATTTGACTCTCTAAATCTTCAGAGAGTGGCAATAGATTGTATTCGAGCCCCATTCGATAGGCCTTTTGCCTTCGATCCACATCGAGTTTTTGTTGTTCGATTTCTCGAGTACAGGTTAGAACCTCTTGAGCAAACTCTTCAACGGCCATATTGTATTCGGAAGACCGCGGTGTACCTATAGCCGAGCGAAGGTGCTCTAATTTTGCCTGCGAGTATACGGCGATCATTTGACTGATTATCTGTACACTCATCAGCTCTTGAACTATGCGATCCTC
This sequence comes from Bdellovibrionia bacterium, assembly GCA_030424665.1. Classification (GTDB taxonomy): domain Bacteria; phylum Bdellovibrionota; class Bdellovibrionia; order Bdellovibrionales; family JAGQZY01; genus JAUHWN01. The sequence continues at coordinate 21,883 of JAUHWN010000037.1, forward strand.
TGGGGAGTCATCGCACTGGCTCTCGCTTGGGGTAGGTCTCAGATAGAGAGCATCGTCTGAATCGAAGTTATAACCTCTGATATCATTAATCACCTGCTGCGGAGACCACGATGTCATAATTGGTAGATCAAGTTTATTGTCAGCTTTAATACTTCGAAAGTTGAGAACATATTGTGGTCCCCCTAAACCGTTTCCAAGGAAACTACCTAAGGCTAAAATCCGTTGAATACCGAAACCCGTGGTGTCGATTTCTATGTTAAAGCTGGAATTAGGCACTTTCACACACTGATGTTGTCCTCCCGAGACATATACGAAGCGATAGAAATCTTCATTGGTATTGCGAAGCCCGTGGAGATAGGAGAGAACACTTGGACTCGTCATTGGATCTAAAACAAAATTCTCATACAGAATCGCTTCGTTAACAAGCATGGTAAAAATCTGTTCGGGTCCCGTGAAAAAGTCGGCCTCTTTGGCTCGATGTTGGCGGCGATGGGATTGATCCAGGTAACTCATACAGGACATCAACCCGGAGAAATTAAGGGAAGGCTCTGGCAAGTCTAAAACTTGCGAATAGTCTTTAGCAGTTTCAGATTGATGGTCATGGGGGCTTGCCCCAGATATTTGACCTATTCCCGAAAAACCAAAAAATATAAAAATAAATAAAAATTTCTCTAACTTAACTCGCATTTAAATATCGCTTTCACCATCACTTGGAATAGGCAAATCCAATACCAGTATCTCGGGCCCTAAAACCCCTCTCATTTGCCTGATTCCTTTACAGAAAGCGCAAAATGGCATAATTCGCGGTTGAAAGGGCTATTAATGGCGGCTCAAATACAATGAATCCCAAATGAAGGAAAGCTTCCCTAAAAAATCTGGCACTAATATTGGATTTAAGGGGATTGAGGTTTGATATGAAAACGTATTTTTTTATTACATTATTTGCATTTTTTAGCTCCCAAGCACTAGCTGGAAAATGTCCAGTTTATCAACATAATTCTGAAGAGCATGTTGCCTACTTAGAGACTCTTCCCGACTGTACTGTGAGTCAGTACAATTCTAAGTCGATGGTTGGCTGTAGTGTTCGCGGCTTTATAATTAACGTCGCCTCACGAAGTTCAGAGTTGTCCAATGCTGACCTCTTAACATTCTTTAGAGGAAGAGATCTTCGCGGCTTTGACTTTAGAAGAGCCGATCTCAGAGGAGTGAACTTTCGCGGATCCAATCTCCGAAATGTTGACTTTACCAACGCCACTATCATGACCGCTGACTTTCGAGATGCTAATCTGAGAAGGGCTGACTTTCGAGGAACGCAAGCTGTTCAAGCTAAGTTTCAAGGAGCTGATGCCCAGAGAGCTGATTTTTCGATTGCGAACTTATCTGAAGCTGAATTCAACAATGCCGACCTCACTCGAGCTAAATTTAATGGTTCCGAAATTGGAAGCGCTGACTTTGGCGGCTCTGATTTAACTCGAGCCCAATTTAAATATCAAATGAATCCTGGCCAGACAAATGCCGGCTGGTCTCAAGGTAATAATGTGAGTTTCGCAGGTGCGCAGCTCAACCATGCCGATATGAGTGGATTTTGGGGTTGCTACGCCAATCAAAGCGCTGCTCTCAGTGCTTGGACCATTCGTGGTCGCACGGGAATGCGACTCCCGACTCGCGGAATGCAGTAAACCTACAAAGCTTCAGTCGATACAAATATGCCGTGACCACGAGGTCCATAGTGAACATGGGGCTCGATCATGGCTCTTTGACTCTTTTCGTCCTGCCCCCGTAAATTCACTTGCGTAAAGACAAGAACATCCTTCATTCCTCGGGCTTCTAAACGGTCGGGCAAGCCTCCTCCAAATGCCGCGTGAAAATCACCGACAATAATCACGAGCACGTGATCAGGATTTTGCTTCATGTACTCGCTAGCAACATAGGCCATGGTATCGTCCCAAAGACTTTGGGCGGCAAAATAACGATCCATTGATTCTTTAGGAACATGCCCACCCATAAAGTTTGAAAATCTCTCATAGTAAGCCTTGTTCCCAAGTTCAAAATTAGGGGGCAAAAGTTTTTCTTGTTCAGGAGAAAGTCCGTCCATCCCCTTTTTAGAAATCGTACCACTCACGGATCGAGGAGCATTTAAAGCCAGTGTCTTGGCCAGAGTCCCACGGGTGGAAAGAACCTGTTCTTTGTAATTGCCATAGGGAGTTTTACCCCACTTCACTTGCTTTAAAAAATCAGCTTCTTCCATATCACCGGCCAAATACTGGTCCACTATAGTTTGCTGGGTAAAATTAAAAAACTCCATACCCACGGCGACGGTATAGCCTTGGTCCTTTAACTTCTGAATGATCAATCTCTGGTTTTGGTGGTGGGGTTTGTGACCATGAAGTTCACTGACAATGACAACACTGCCGCGATCTACGGCCCCGAGGAGCTGGTCCAAATCAGTTAATTGCGTATTCGAAGCATTGAGCCACGTACCGTGCGGAAAAATAGAAGCCGAAGCACAATTGGTAAGTAGCACGAGTAGTAAAACGTAAAAGCTGGTTTTCATTGAATCCCCCATAACCGAGCCCATAAAGGCCCTATGAGGCTAGCAAATTTAGGGGTTCAATCAAGGTCTTTTTGCCTTAGAATCCCCTTTGAGGAGCTCTAACCAGTGTTCCATCTCCTTGAGCGTCCATTCAGGCGCATCGAGGGTCAGATCATGGCCTGCCGTGGGGTGCCGGCGGATATCGTAGCCCCAAAATTCTCCAATATTGAGACTACTTTTTGGATTCACCAATTGATCTCCCGCCGAATTGAGAATCAACAAAGGTTGAGTCGGAGGCTTAGGGTTTGGGCGGTAGCGACTGGCTGCTATCAGCTGACGAATAAAGTTTTTCGGATTGAGGGGCCGCTTTTTTGCTATTTCGGCCCACTCGAGAGCGATCTCACCGTGGAGTTCGGCCGACTGGCTCGTTACTCCCAAAACAATTCGCTCTCTCTCAAAAAGGGAGCTCGCCTTTCCCGCCTGAATAAAAGCCTTGATCGCCTTAGGGGTAAGCCGGTCCCAAATTCTTGAAACCCTTGAAAAGCTCGTATTAATCAAAACCGCTCCCTGAAAATCGCTGGGATAGCGATAGAGCCATTCGGTTGCTACCATCCCCCCAAGTGAAAGAGAAAAAAGGTAGTAGTCGTAAACATCTCTTGGATAGTCTGATTGCAACTTTAAAAAGTCCGGTCGCAAGAAATCAACAGTTTCGCCAATACTCAAGGGTGACTGATCTTGGTAATGAACACCCGCACCCGGCAAATCCAGACAAAGGCAACGGTCTTTTTTAAAGTGAGCTTCGATTTTCTGATCAAAGCCCTGCCAGTGAGCTTTTTCTCGCCCCAACCCCCGCAAAAGAATCCACAATCTCTTTTTAACGCCCATACCAGTACTCCAAAGCTTCTTGCTCCAAAGCTTTCTTGTGTTCAAAACTCATCTTCAACCATGACTCCGGCGAGTGAACAGCCCGGTGAACAAAATCAAAGAGCGTAATATGCCGCCTAAGAATCCTCTGTCGACGATGGGGAAGAATCGGATTAAAAGGGCCAAGAACATTGAAAATTTGCCTGGGATTCTTTTTAATCCACATCCAACTCCCCATTTCTAGGGTCAGAGGTAAGAAGTAATTCCCCACCTCGTTTTTCTTCTCAAAGTAACTGTCATAGATGTAATCCCAGAGATCGCCATGGGTCGTATACTGTCGCGCCTGGGGCTCGATCCGATAGAAGTGATTGGCATAGCTGCGATCAAAAAGAGTTTTTAGGGAATACATTTCTGGATATTCTGGAAATGGCTCTACGGTCTTCGCATAGGGAAACCAAAGTCGATCAATTGCACCAAAGCCCGAGTGGACATCGATGGTTATGGATTGTTGCGACTGGGCATGAAACTTTTGAAAGGCATTGAGAAGGGCTTTTGACTCCAGCTCAATTTCATTTTTTAAGTAGCCCCGAAACCAAGGAAGTTTTGGCGACAAACGATGTCCCCCCATCGGAAAAAGTGGAACCCCTTTGGCCAAAATGGGAGCGTTTCGCATAAGATCGACACCGTTACCATTGGCTCTTCTTTTAAGAAATGTTCCCACCGGATTTAAGAGCGGAACAAAGACCATTCTCGTTTCTTTAAGACGGTCGTGAAGGGTGTCGTCCCAGGTCAAGAGTTGGCTGATGGTTTCTAGGTAGGCGATAACGACCTTAGAACCGATGCGCTCCAAACCGTGAACTCCACCGTAATATCCAACACTGGGGGCTTCGGGATCTTGGGTCCCGAGTACGATTGCATGGATGGGAAATTCAAGGTCCTTGTAGCGAATGGTTTCGAGAATTTCCACATGGGCTTGGTCGCCGAGGCTATCAATGACCCGTTCAATATTGGCTAGTTCTGGAAGTTTTTTCTCGATTTCGATGGGAATCAAAGCGCACCTCTAATCCTTAGGATAAGAAAACTTGGGCCGTTTAGCAATTAAGGATTCGGTCTAGCCTCTATAAAAGTTCTGATTAAGCTTTGATTAAAGTCTCTGAAGACGCTTTTTGATTTGGCCATATTTTGAGACACGAAAGCTGGCCGGCTTGCGCGGGTTTTTTATCTTACTCGATATCCCGCGAAGCTTGCTCACCCGCTCACTCCCACTGGGGTGCTTGGACAAAAATCCACCATCACTGGGTAGTGCCTTTAGCTTTGCGAGAATTTTAAACATCTCCTTTGGCGCATAGCCCGCTTTATAGGCTACTTCGAAGCCGTAGCGATCAGCTGCGATTTCTTCATCTTGGGAGAAACTGCTATCAACAATTGCGCCCACACTCGATCCTAGAACTTCGGCAAGGGCTCCTAAATCCACATCGGTTTGCGCATAGGATTTTGCCACGAAAACACCGAGGTTTTTCATAGCATCACTAGTGGCTTTTCGTTCGATGGCAAGAAGGCCGTGTTCCCACATTATGTGGCCCATCTCGTGGGCTAAAACCAAGGCCAGCTGATCTTCGTTGTCGAGCATTTCCATCATCCCAGTCGAAAGTAAAATGAATCCGCCAGGCGAACTCATGGCCATTGGGGTTTTATTTTTAAAAACGCCGAAGAAGTATCCCTTGTAAGGGCCCGACCCTTTTTCGGGTATGGGGTCTGTGTGTAAGGAGAGGTAGTAACCGACATTATTAATGTACTTATTGACTTCCTTGTCTTCAATCAGCTCATAACGTGAAAGAATATTGGCGCAAAAGGCTCGACCTAAATAGTACTGTTCTGATGGGCCCAATTCTGATTTGGCTTTTTGCATATCCTCATCACCGGTGATTACTCCAACCGTGTGAACAACACTGGCGCAAGAAAGGAGAAAGACCATATTGATAAGAGTGATACCTAGGGCAAATATTCGTAACATGACTAATTCCTCGCTTGTCTTCCACTAACTAAACTACTGCGCAACTTTCTTCGGTTTGTAAATTGCACAAAATCCGGCTCGGTAAACTCAGAAAAACTCACCGAATTTCTCTCGACTTTTTCAAGCCGTTTATAGCCAAGTTCAATTTTTGGGTTTTTTCCTCGGTACTCAGACTCAATATCTGGGTTAAAACCCTTGCCCGCCGTCGCAGCATCCTTATCACCATATGAAGAGGAAATCGATTCTCCTTTACCGATTTCGGCAACACGTTGCGGACGTTTTTCGATACTCGTTTTTCGCAACCACCCTTTTTGCCATCGTGTATTCACGTAGGCTGAGACAAAGTACCAAGATTTTCGCGATTTAAGTATTTTTACCCGGTCGTTGTATTTCAGGTTACTAACGGTCTTAGAAAATATTCGAGGCTTTTGATACAGCTTTGCTTTTTCACTGGCGATAACTGCAGTGTTCTCCTCTTGGGCACTTAAATATTCAAGGGGCAAAAAAGCGAAAATAATCAGAATAAGAACAAATTTATTTCGAATCATGAGACCACACTCCCTTGTTAAATTGTGCCGGTTTATCCCCAGTCAGGGCAAGCTCACAACGGGAAATGATGACACGCGACGGACCGAAGCGATCCAAGCTACGAAGGGCTTCTATGGCCTCTTTCCACTCTTCTTTGCAATAGTGCGAAAAACCCTGTGAAAATGACTGAACTTCTTCAGGACTTAAATCGAGCTTTTCGGTGTAAATCTTTGTGGGCTCGTTTTTACCCTTCACCATGACTTCGTCAATAAATATAAGATCCGGATGTTCATTAAGCCCCATGGCTTTAAGAACTTCTTCACTCACAAGAGTGAGGACATCGTATTTCTTACCCATAGACTCAAGGCGAGCCGCTAAGTTCACAGAATCTCCAATAGCCGTGTAGTTATATCGGTTTTGCGAGCCAATATTTCCGACAATGGCTTCTCCCGTGTGTAAACCCACTCGAGCAATAAACTTCGGGCAATCCTCACCAAGTCGCTTTCTGGCTTTTTCGTTAAAGCGATCAACGGCCTTTTCAAAATCTAGAAGAGTTTGCAAACCTAACTTCGCATGATCGTTCTGCCCTTCGATGGGAGCCCCCCACAGGGCCATCACCGCATCTCCAATAAATTTATCGACGTAGCCATTGTGTTTAAAGATCACGTCGACGACTTCATCTAAGTATTCATTGAGAAGTTCTACCAATTCTTGAGGGGGCATGCTTTCGGCAATAGTTGTAAATCCCGATAGATCAGAAAAGCAAATTGTAATATCTCGTCTTTCACCAAAACGTGTGACCTGCATCTCCCCCGATTGAACCAGCTCTAACATTTCCTGTGACATGGAGTTGGCAAGAAGCTGTGCGTACTTGCCGCGCTCTTTAAACTCCCTTTGATAGCGAATACTAAAAAAAGCTCCTAAAAATGCCGAGACCTGAATCCCCATGGCAAAGGGGTTGAACCAAACTTTTTGCGTCCAAAGAATAATACAGAGAACCAAGGGAACACCCAGAGAAAAAGACAGAGTCAACCCCAAAGAGGATACCGGAGTTTGCACATAGGCCAAGACAATAAGGCCAATCAGCAAAAGAGAAACAAATAGCATTAACTCCTTATTGGGATTAATCACTTGGAGGTAATCGTTATTGAGCAAGTTGGCCGCACCGTGAACATGGAGGTCAACACCACTGGCTTTGCGGCTAAAGGGCATGGGCTTAATATCGTAAAGGGCTGCCGCCGTATAGCCGACAAACCACAACTTATTCTCTAGCTCTTTTATTTCTGCCGGAAGCTTGCCGTTTTCTTGATACTGATAATAAGCTCGCATTAAATTGTAAAAAGGAACTCGAATCATATCCTGAGGCCGATAAAAGTGAACTGGAATGGCAGAAGTCTTTTCTGGGAATTTTACGTCGGGGAAGGCCGCTTGAATCGAAGCATAACCGAGACTATTAAACTCCTCATCGCCTTCTTTTAACTTTTGCGGGAGAACTCGATACACTCCATCCACTTCAGGCGGAGGGGTCACAGCTCCATATTTTAAGCCGTCGAAGTTTTCGACCAGCGTCTCACTGGGAGGTAAAATTCGCCCCATGGGAGCTGGAAAAACCACGGGTATATCAATCTTTCGTAGTGCTTCATTAAAAATCTGATCGTCTTCGAGACCGTAAGTGGATGGTCGATCAAAAAGTATATCAAAGGAAATCGCTTTGGCCTTAAGAAGCTGGCTGACTTCAAAAAGGCCCGCGTAGACCTCACGGGGCCACGGGAAACCGATTCCAGAGTCCTCGTAGATTTGCTCGAGGGTTCCATCGTCAATTTCGATCAGCGCTACGCCCCCGGGTTTTTCTGCCGGCAAATTTCTTTGCAAAAAATCGTAGACCCACCACCCTGGCCGCTCAAAGAGAACACTGACGGGATGATAGGCAAAGGTATATAGGCCTCCGGCAAGTAAAAATAACAAAACGAGAAAAACGGTTTTTGATTTCAATGAAGGCCCCTATAGTAGTATAAATAAATCCAAACAAATTTGTAATATGAAAAAGAACTCCAAGGGACCAGTCCAAAGTCCCACAATCCACAACGAGACTATTAAAACCATCTACGAAGATGAGTTCCTCATTATCGTGGACAAGCCCAGTGGTTTACCGAGCCAACAAACTCCCGACCCTAAACGCCCTCACTTGTACAAGCTACTCGGTGAACAGCTTAAAACAAAAGATCACGACTATCTGGCACTTCATCATCGACTCGATGTAGGTACCAGTGGTCTCATTCTACTCAGCAAATCTAAGAACCATAATAAGTCCATTGCTGAACTTTTTACGGAACGAAAGATTCAGAAGACCTATGTTTTTATTGGAAGATTTCAATCTAAGAAAGCGGAGAATGAGTCACTTTTATGTACTGAAGATCGATGGAAGGTCGACAATCACCTCAAAAAGCTTTCTAAACCAAAGTCGCACATGCAAATTGTTAGGTCCGGTGGTGATCGTGCCATTACAGAGTTTGAAAAGCTCAACGAGCAGGATGGGTTTTTACAGGTTCTGGCTAAGCCACTGACAGGACGAATGCACCAAATTCGGGTTCATGCTCTGGCCTCCGGATGCCCGATCCTTGGCGACCGATTGTACAATAAAGCAAAACCCCATTTCGATAGACTCCTTCTTCACGCCGAAAGTTTGAAATTCAAACATCCCGTTTCTAAAAAAGAAATGGAGGTCACCTCCGAGCGCCCTTGGGATTTTCAAAAAGTCTTAAAAAGTCTCTAGATACTTGTTACTTT
>JAUHWN010000198.1 GCA_030424665.1 Bdellovibrionia bacterium
CTCGCTCGGCAATGCTCGAAGCGCTCTCGGTACCAGCAAGCATTCGTGAGTATGCCTCTATGAATTCTGAAAACTGAGGAATAAGTGTTGAAAAAAACTCCTCAGCGGCTCTTGCCACGGTCGTTCTGTCAAATTCACTTAGGTCATTGACCTGAGCCAGTTCACTGAGAAAGATGTCTTTTTGGATGAGTAAGTTTTCTTGATAAACTCGAATTTTCTGTTCAAAAAGAGTTTGTGATTCTTCGGGGCTTACACTTGAGCCATCATAACTTGAGGTCTGTGCGGCTGAGCTCAAGCCGAGTGTGAGCACTCCTAATATAAGGATTAAACGAATCAAAATCTTTGGAGAAACTTTAAGCAGCATTAAAACCTCGCTTATAACACATTGCGTTATAGATTGGGTTATAAGGCGGGATTCTGGTTTTTTGAATGCATATAATCCGACTCTGTATTCTTTACCTGACGTGACACATTTTGAGTGGGTCGCGAACCAGAGTTTGTTTGTCGAGTCATAGAAATTCTGATTGAACGGAATTTCGATTCACTGAATTCATAGAAATGGGAACCGAGATTAGTGGTTAAGAGACGCGATTCACAATGGCTAAACTATGAAAAATACGCCCAAATATTAGGATGGGTTCTTTTTTCATCCAGAAATTACACCAAAATTAATTTGAGAACTAGAAAAGGGGCCAAAGGTCCCAATGCGGCCTCTTTTTGAGCAAAGATAACACTGGATAAAAGTTATACGCTGCGTTATAAGGTGTGAATTAATTACAGTTTTATCGGGAAGTGAAGGTTATGAAAAGATTTAGGGACTTTAATTTTTTTGGGTATTGGCTAGCAGCATTCCTTGTTTGTTCGGTCGTGCATACCGAGAACATAAGGGCTCAGCAAACAGATGCTCTCATTAAAAATCGGCCAACTCAGTATCGTTGTGAAATGACGATGTTGGACATCCACTTAACATCGGAGTTCCTAAAAGAAAAAGGCCTTTCTGCTACCGAGCTATGGGGACAGTATTTTACGAAAATTAACCCTGAAGTCGGAATTGTCGTTAACAATCCAGACGCTTTTAAAGCAGAAATTAATCGAAGGTTTCGCGAGCAAAAAGAGGCGCACCCAAGTGCCCCCTTGGCTTTTGATTTTAGTGAAATTGGGATGATTGAAATTCCGGTGATGCTAGAGAAGATCGAAAAAAAGATGGAGGTCTTTGAGGACAAAAAAGCGAGGCTGACGACTTTTACTGGTCAAATGCGCGCGATCTTTGGAGGCGCTGAAGTGCCCCGTTTGCGAGATATCTTTTTTCCTTCAAAATTGCGAAGAGAGTTTGAACTGGCCATTCAATACTTAAGAGAATTGAATGACATTCTTGAGAGACACGCCTCTGACGGTAGAGTTGCCTATGATGAATTCATCGCTCTTTCACATTATTACGTGCGGGTTATGGGACTCTTCGATACTTTTGAGATGAGTTTTCAGGACCGAGCTTCTTTAATTCTCGAAAGACGTATTCAAGGTTATAAAGATTTTGATATGCGAATTGAGCTCGATAAATTTCGTGGTCGCAATTTTGAGTTTGTTAACAGAGATAGCTTTTTAGAAAGTTATCAAGAGTCTCGAGCGGTCTTCGAAGGCGCCTACTATGCGCCTCAGAAGATGGATGAACTTCCGTATATTCTAGTGCCCAGTCACGGTCACTTTGGTATCGATATCTTCCAATTTTTAATGTCTAAAGACATTTACCTCCTCGGAATGACTGATGAGCCAATTAGAGCCGACGGCTTTTTAAGGCCTGCTGGGCTTTTCATGCTTCACGATTACATGCATTCAGCGCTTATGTGGCATTGGCAACGTAAGTGGATGCAAGAAAACGGAATCAATGAAGAGCAATGGGCAAGACTTTCTCAAGCTTCTGATATGTGGCAAGTACAACTCAAAGAACACCTCCTTGCCATCGAAGACCCTCAAATGCGCAGAACAGCACGCCGTTTGGCTTTCAATATTCACCACGAGCAGGGATTTCCGTTGATGCCTTCCGTATTTTTAACAGAAACGAAGGTCAATTTCACAACACGTCAGCTGTACTTCATGGAGTGGATCGGTGGGGAAACTCCTTGGACTTACAAAACTATGGTGCGAGAGTTAGACGAAGCCTTTGAAATAGTTAAAGACTTTTGGCTTTCTAAACTCGATGAAGAAAGAGCGATCCTCGAACAAGAATAGACTCAATTTATTAGGATTAGCGATTTAATGTCGGCGTTTCTAGGAGCGCCGATTTTTTTTGCCCGTAGCTGGGGTGACGATTTACGCCGAATTTCTCTAAACATAGAAATGATTTCACGACCGATCTATGACATGGCGCATTAACGAGTATTGAGATATGGATAAGTCTTCAATATTTGCGAGGTTTGGAATGAAATTAGTGAAGAATTGGGATTACAGAAAATTTGTGGCTTTCGTTGTAACTGTACTCGTCAGCAGCTTGATCCATCTCGATAGTGTTCATGCTGAGAACAAGTTTCTAAGTAACAGTCGTCCTAAGCATATCCGATGCGAGATGACCCTATCGGGATTCAATTTAACTTCAGATTTTTTGCGGTCCAATGATAGATCGGCAACTCAGCTTTGGGGCCAGCATTTTGCGAGGATTAATTCTGAGGTTGCAGATGTTGTTAAAGATCCCGACGCCTTTAAGGCAGAAATCAATGCTCGCTTTCGCGCGCAAAAAGAAGTCGATCCAGGAGATCCTCTCAATTTCGATTTTAGTGAAGTTGGAATGATCGAGATTCCAATTATGATCGAAAAACTCCAAGGGAAAATTAAGGAGTTTGAGTCGAAAAGAGAAAGACTGACGACTTTTACTGGTCAAATGCGCTCGCTTTTTACTGGTGGCGAGGTGCCTCGTTTGCGAGATGTATTCTTTCCCTCTAAATTGCGCTCAGAGTTTGATACGGCCATTCAGTACCTCAACGAACTTAATGAGATATTAGAGGACCACGCCGAAGACGGGCGTGTCGCCTACGATGAGTTCATTGCTTTGGGTCACTATTATGCTCGAGTGATGGGATTTTTTGATATCTTCAATATGGGTTTTCAGGATCGCATGTTTTTAGTTCTAGAGCGTCGAATTCAAGGTTACAAACGATTTGATATGGAAACTGAACTCGAAAACTTACGGGGACGAAGCTATGAGTTTGTCACGCGTACAAGTTTTCTTAAGAGTTACCAAAACTCACGATCCACTTTTGAAGGTGCCTACAATGCAGCCCATGATATGGATGAGCTTCCCTATATCCTTGTCCCGAGCCATGGTCACTTCGGCATCGACATTTTTCAATTTTTAATGACAAAAGACATTTACCTTCTCGGACTGACGGATACGCCAATTAGAGCCGATGGGTTTCTGCGACCTTCGGGCCTATTTCTAATTCACGACTATATGCACTCGGCTCTCATGTGGCATAAGCAAAGAGAATGGATAAAGAATCTTGAAATTTCAGAGCAGCAGTGGGCACGACTTTCTGAGGCTTCTGATATGTGGCAGGTAGAACTCAAAGAGCACCTTCTTGCCATTGAAGATCCACAAATTCGTAAAACAGCTCGACGCCTGGCCTTTAATATTCACCATGAGCAGGGCTTTCCATTGGTTCCTTCGGTTTTCAAGAACGAGAAGAAGGTCAATTTCACAACTCAGCAACTATTCTTTATGGAGTGGATCGGTGGAGAAACCCCTTGGAGATTTAAGACTTTGACCAATGACCTCAATGAGGCCTTTGAAATCATTCGTGAATTCTGGCTTTCGAAACTTGATGAGGAAGCTGCTGTTCTCAGTCAAGACTAGTCGCGAACACAAAACTGAGATAGCTTCAAATCGGCGCGAAATAGAGCGCCGATTTTTTTGTGAGGAATTCGCCCTATGATGACCCTATTGTTTCTACTCAGCGTTGTAATATTTCTTTTGTCGTTACTTTATATTCGAGTGCCCCAGTATCGTTTTTTTTGGTGGTGCCATATTTTGATCACTGAGTTCTCAATTTTCTTCCTGGTGACTCTGATTATTTCAACAGTACTTACGGTTTTCTCTTTTGACGGGAGTCTTTTAGGGTATTCAGTTCTTTTATTAAATTTATTTTCTCTAATTCAAGTTTCAAAGCCGACTCGAGAGCTGCTCAAGTGGCAGAGTCGACTCAAAGAAAAACCACCCTATTTTTTAGAGCAACCCAATTTTAGTATTAATTGGCTGGGACTGTTTTCGATTTCGTCAGCCTTCCCCTGTAAGCGCAAGACTTATCAAGTGAACCCTGAAAAGGGTGTTGAACTCCTTGTTGATTTTCTTTTTGCTAAAGAAGAAAATCGGCCTCTCATTGTAAATATTCATGGTGGCGCTTGGAAGCACGGTTCGAGGACCCAGGTTGATGCCTATAATCGGTGGTTGTGCAGTTTGAACTACAACGTCGCAACTATTAGTTACCGATTGCTTCCGGAATATAAGTGGCCAACACATTTTAATGATGTTCAATTTGTAATGCAGGATCTCCTAAAAAGAAAAGACGAATTAAAGTTTGATGGTTCAAAGATTGTTATTAGTGGGCGTTCAGCAGGTGGGCATTTAGCACTTCTGGCTGCGTACCGCCAGGTCATTCCAAATATAAAAGGAATTATTAACTTCTATGGAATAACAGATATGAATCAGTTTTGGCAGGAAGGGAGACCGGGCGATATTTTGGACACTCCAAACCTTTTAGAGGAACTTCTCGGTTCCAATCCACAGGAATCCCCGGAAGCCTATTTAGAAGCGAGCCCCACTTTTTACGTGCAAAAGAAATTAGAAAATAGCTCCGAAGCCATTCAGGCGGTGCCCACTTTAAGTCTCCACGGAAAAATTGACCCGATGGTTTCATGGAACCAGGCTGAAGGTCTGGCAAAGAGGCTCCGAGAAGAAGGTGTCGACCACTACAACTTGATTTTTGATTACACAACCCATGGATTCGAATTCAATCTAAATGGTCCAGGCGGCCAACCGAGCCGTTATATAGTTGAAAATTTTCTTAAGCACAAACTCGGTTAGATTAAGGTCAAGACCATGACAAAGCTCTCATCTGTCAGTTAGAGTACATGATGGGGGGATTTTATGCTTAGAGTTCTTCATTTCCTTTTGGTGATGACATTCTTTTTATTTTCAAACCGGAGCGCTGCCGCGAATGTCGACCAACTTTTTCTCGACTTCCAAAATCAAGGTAACAAAGTCTTAAGCCAAGAACAGTGTAAAAGGTCTTCTATGGAAGTCGATTTTGAAAACCCTTCCCATCCACGGTTTTCAATAATGCAAACACCGGAGGAAGAAAGTCAGTCCATCGGAGAATGGACACCCAACGGACTTAACCGCTTTGAGACGAGTTTGAGCTGTTTGCCTGAAACGCTCGAGCGACATTTGCTCAGCACGAACAATCACGCCGAGTTTTCAGAAAAAGCTCGATTTCACTTTAAAACCTGTCAGTCCGAGTGGGAGAGCAATTGGCCCGGTCCGACGCAAGGGCTTTTACAACTAGTTTCGTCTCGCTACGATATTTGCAGCCACCCACGGGTAAGAAAGGTTCACTTTAAAATAGCTCCCTTCTACAAGCTGCGTGGGTATCTGGGATTAAAGCCCGGTCCGACCAAGAAACCATTGCTGATTCTAAAATGTGGAGCTTACTGTGATTCTGGGGATGGAACCACTCGCGGATTGATGACTCAAACCTTTGATACAGCACCTTTTCATGTTCTTTTATTGGGTAACTTCACCGGTAACGAATTTATCGCTGATAATGAACGGATTGGCATCGGCGGTTTCGAA
>JAUHWN010000038.1 GCA_030424665.1 Bdellovibrionia bacterium
CTTCCGTAATTTTGTAGTTTACGGTAATGTTATCACCGGCTTTGAATTTTGGAAATTCTTTAGTTGCGGTTAGTTGTTCGTGTATAAAAGCTACGGCTTCCATTGTTTAATTATTTTTCGGACTGCGAAGGTAAGGAAAATGAGGGGAATAAAAAATCAAAGTTACATGTTTTTTAATTTTTATTACTCTTGTTTTCGCAATTACTGCTTCAATATTGAAGCGCAGGCTGCAAATATACTTCAATAAATTCTGTGGAAAGTAATTTGGTCTTTCTATTTTTACCGATACTGTCGACATTGACAGGTGCGGTTGTACATATATGATAAGTCTTAGCGTTATTCTGATTACTTACAACGAGGAACACAATCTTCATAGGTGTTTGACTTCAGTTAAGTCTGTAGCAGACGAAATAGTCGTTGTTGACAGCAATTCTACAGACAAGACAGTTCAGATAGCAATGGGTTTTGGGGCGAGGGTAGTGCAGCGTGATTTTGATGGTTATGCCCAGCAGAAGAACTATGCGACCGGGTTGGCAGCAAATGACTGGATTTTGTCAATGGATGCTGACGAGGAGTTAACCCCTGAACTAATTGCGAGCATAGCCGAGGTTAAAACCCAGCCTTCATGTAATGTTTACAGGATGGCAAGGTTGACAAACTACTGCGGAAAGTGGATACGTCATTGCGGTTGGTATCCCGATTGGCAGCTTCGATTTTTCAATCGGAAAAAGGCGAATTGGTCCGATGCCACTATTCACGAACGAGTTGAGGCCGAAAGGAAGTTAAGAATTCCAAAGGATATTCTTCACTTTCCATTTGAAAATATATTTTCTCAAATTCATACGAATAATCGTTATTCTAATTTGCAGGCTGAAGAGTTAAAGACTAAGGGAAAGTCCTTCAGTCGATTTAAACTTATCACCAAACCCTTTTCGAAGTTTATCGAGACCTATATTTGGAAAAGAGGCTTTTTGGATGGCCTCCCTGGATTCATCATCAGTGTGGGAGCTTCCTACTCGGTATTCTTAAAGTGGGCGAAGCTTTGGGAGCTTGGTCACAAGGACACCTGGGATCAGCAAAATAAAGAAATGATTAATTCAATTTCAAAATGAAACAAGGGTCCTAATAAACATAATTTTATTAGGTAAATAGTCGATAAGAACTTAAGGAGTTCTTAGCGTGTCTATTCGATTTTTCATCATTGGACTAGTTCTACTGGGTTTGAGCCTCGTTTCAAATTCAGCCTTAGCCCAATCTTGCAATTGTGAACAAATCGTATGTGAGCCTTGTGAGCAGGCTGTCGACTATGATTTCTATACGGCTCCCTGTGATGGTGGACGTCGCGTAAAGTCCTGCAAAAAATATCAGTGCGTCGAAGTGAAAAACTATAAGCAATGCATGGCGCAGTTTCAAAAAAAGTTGCCGAAGCAGTCTCAGCAAATCGTCGCACTAAGTAAGAAATCGAGCTATAGGCCCATTGGAAAGGTTCTTCTCGTTCGAGGAAAAGTTCAGCTAAAGCGTTCAGATGGAGACCATCGCATTCGCCGGGGTACCCGTCTCTTAGAGGGGGATCTTGTTGTCACGGGCAAAAACTCAAAGGCTGTCGTCCTCTTGTCAAAAAACACCAGGGCTTTGAGTTTGAGGGGGCCCTCCTCTCAGAGCAAGGAAAGCAAACTCGTCCTTTCGCAAAATTCAAGATTAACATTTGTTAGGCATGATGCTGGTGAGGAAGAAAAGAAGACCCTCCTAATGCTCTGGTATGGGCGCTTGCGCTCACAAGTCGATGGATATGATCGTAGTAAGGGAGCTTCTTTTAAAGTCAAAGCCGGTGCCGCCGTCGCAGGAGTTCGGGGAACCGATTTTGTGACTGAGTTTTATCCTGGTGATGATGAGTGGAAGTTGACAGTTAAGACGATTCATGGAAATGTAAAGCTTTCGGGTCTGTCCCAAGAAGAAGGCCGATTTGTTAAAAAAGGTGAGAAGGCCTCTTTTATTGTGCCAAAGCCATTGAAAAAGTCAGGTTTTACCGAGGCCGAGTACAAAGAGATGGCCGAGAAGGGTTACCTAACTCCAGTTTATAAAATGAGCAGTGACGAGATTAATAAATTAGATTGGGAAACCAGTTCCACAAATCAAGTAAAAAGGAGCTTTGCCTCAGAGCAAGCGCAAAAGAAGAACGAAAAGATTTGTGTGAATCCTCCTGGTGAGTTCAAACAATGTCTGTGGACTTGTGAAGGAGCGCCTGCCTCGTCGGGGGGCAAAGGATGCTCTACCGAGTTGAAATCTGTGAACTGCATTCGCAGAGTCTGTAACGCTAACGGTGAGTGGGCCGAGCCGACCCCATTTAATGACCCGACTCAGGTACTCTGTTCTGTCGTCGGACCAAAAATCGCTCCATGCGACCCATAAAATGCTGAAAATACTAGCAAAAAAAGAATTAAGTCGATGCTTGTCAATTGCGCCTAAAGCCTTTATAACAGTGCTTTCTTGTTTGTGGCGGCCGTAGCTCAGTTGGTAGAGCCCCGGATTGTGATTCCGGTTGTCGCGGGTTCAAGCCCCGTCGGTCGCCCCATTTAACCCGCTCTTTTTCGCGGGTATTTTTTTATCTAATTGAAATTCAAAACGAAATTATCGATTGCTCAGCAAATTTTGGCGAGTCATCTGTCACATTAAACCACAACAAAACACACTCGTTTGCTACGAGTAGCAAGATTTTTTGCTACTTGGCTGCAAGCGTATTTTCTTTTTTGCCCGCAATGTGGGCAAAAATCAAATTTGCTCTATAGGGGTAGAGCCAGCCTTGCTCTACCTATAGAGCAAACCGAACCACTCAAACGTAAATGAAAGGAATCACTATGAAAACATCACGAACTAGAAATGTACCCATCACCAATGAAGTCAAAGTTCTCAAATTCATGAGAATTCAGGCAGGCCATTCTTTAAATTCGGCAGGCAAAATATTAAATGTTCATGGCACAACGATTAGTCATATTGAAAATGGAAAAATGTGTCTTCCCACTCAAAGAATTGAGCAAATGGTCAGTGGCTATGGATATTCTATGGCCGAATTCTTTAAACTCTGCCAAGAAAAAGAGCCCCCAACGGATATGTTGTCTGAAAGTATCTTCATCCTGAATAGGCTCGGCAGGAGAAGACTGCCTAAAGCTCATCAGTTCCTAATTGAACTGTCTAAAGCCCATCCACTAGCCAGCAAGAACTAAAAAAATATTTTTTTGAAAAGGAAAATTAACTATGGAAAAGTCAAAATCTAAAAATAATGAGAAAAGTAAATCAACCAACACCACTTTGAGCGTTGGAGCGGAAACCCGAGAAAAAGTAGTTTCCCGTCTTCAAGAAATTAATAAACAGTCCGTTGGTGGGAATATTACCGTCCGGCAGTATATTGAATTTCTGATGGATCTTGAGACCCCCGAGAATCTCAAGACTCTACTCAAGTCGTCCATTCGGGGAAAAACTCTTAATGAGCTTTATAAAAAGCGATTCTTTGAAAAATTCAATACCCAGTCCGAAGATGAATTTTACAGCTTCATCTGGTCGGATAAGTTCTCAAAGTTTAAAAAAGAGAATAGAGACGTCCTTGAATTATTTTGAGGAGCAGAGAAAGTTTAAATTCCTGACTGGCCGCCTTTAGCGGCCATTTTTTTTTGGATCTAACTTTATTGTTGATTAGATTATTTTTGACATTTTCAAAAATTCAACAATGCACAAGGCTTCGCCAAAATTTGCACTCAACTCAAGAGAATATCTATCCTTGTGTTGTCTTATTTGGATCGATTCTGAAGAAGCAACAAGGTCATGGTCGCCAGTTTTCCAGCCTCGATAATCTTTTGTAATCTCCCCGCCAGATTCATGAGCCAGGGCCTTTAATAAACTCAACTGGTGAGTCTTGTATTCTTCAGCCTTGGCCTTTTCCCTTTTGGTCGAAAGAAAGTCCTTTTTATATTCAGGCAGGAGCCGCCGGTTAATATCTGCGGCGATCTTCCTTGGATCTTTTTGGAATGAACAGCCAATTCTGTGGTTGTACTTTCCACCTTGGCCAATGATCTCCGTTTTATTCCACCCATCGTAAAATAATAGTTTGTACCCGTAGTCATGAATTAAATAGTTGTCCTCGGATTTAAAACCAAAAAGAAATGGTGCCACCTTGGACACCATTTCAATTATTTTTTCTCTGTTCATAGTGTTGGCACCTCGAGCTCTATTTTCTCGTCTGAAAACATCAAAAAAGTGCTCGACTCCATACCGTTGTCATAGACGGTCAGAGTTTGGGGCTGCAATGACAGCTCGGCCTTTTCTACTTTTCTCATGTACTTTTGCATAGCCTGAGCACAGAGGGACTTTAGTTTTTCAATGTCCACGGCTTCAGGGGCTCGGCTTTTAAAGTCAAACGAGTGAAACTTTGACTTTCGTGCTCTCTTCTTAACCCCCCAGACCTGTAAAACTGGGCGAATCACTTCTTTTTTCTCAATTTCTTTCATTTTATTTATCTCCTGTTAGATTGTTTTTATTTCTGCTTCAATTTTCTCTATGCTCGAATCTGAAAGGGGCGCTTTGTCTTGATCCCTTGGCTGCCGTATTTATTTCGAATTTCATCCATTGAGAGAGTTTTTCCTCTCGAACGGCTTTTAAATCCCTTGGGCCTGAAATAGACTTGCTTTTTTACTGGCGCATAGAAAAAGCCAGCCTCTTTAAACTTTGGCCAGTGCTCCTTAGTATTCCCAGACACCCACACCCAAGCGCCGCAGACTTCAATGGCAATTCCCTGAATATCAATAATTTTATTCAGAGCTTCGTTGATCTCATGTCCGTAGTCTTGAAAAGTAGACTTTTCGGAATCCCATTCAATGGGTAGTATCTCACTGAGTAGTGAGTGCTTAGCTTCATTGATAAGTTTCATCATTTGTTCACCAGCCGGATTGATGTCTGGGTGAAACTTCTTTGCGGCCTTGCGATAGGCTTCTTTGATGATATCTCCAGAAATTTTTGTTTCCCTGATTCCTAAAGTGTGGATTGCATCTTTTAGCGTCATAACTCTTACCTCCTGTGGTTGTTAAAAAAGACGGTTCCCGCCTTAAATTTTTTCCTCCAAACCCTTCACCCCCAGAGGGGGTTTGGGGGTAAAAATTGGAAAAGTTGGCGTTGCCCTGCTGATTCACCAAAATAAGCAAAGAGACTCAGGTTTACCTGAGCCGTGTGGTGATCAGTTTTACTGGCAACACCTTTGCGCTTTTGGGGAGGCAATATGCGGGACTATGACAACTTTCTGAACTAACCTGACACTGACAAGTGTCAGTCCTCATTTCATTGAGGGTTGAAGAAGGTCAGAGAATACCGATTGCTTTGGTTTTGGTTAGATTTCCAGTTCAACCCCCTTGTGCTTTGGCGAAAGGGGGTCTCAATGGAAAAACAGACCAAAACAAAGGATGAACAGATATCCCTCGAGTTAAATCTCAGTATTAATATGAAAAATTATAGATTCAGAGTGAGCTCGAAGAAGACACTCACTGTAGGAATTGCTCTTTTGATTTTACGATTGATTTTATATTTTGCCAGAGATGGGACTTGAGTCCTATCTCTGGGTAGCTAGACTTTCACGGAAACGATGTCAATTCTCATAATTCAATTAGGGCTAATCTCAGTGGATTTCTTTCTTCAAACTAGACCAATGAAAAAAGTTAATCTACAAATTATGACGGTCGGTCAACGTTGCTGGATGCGAAAATAATATAAACTCTAAAACTTCGGAGCTTTCATTGCAAATTTGATGGACTTCCTTTGGTTCGATTTCAACCCCCTCATGAAGGCCAACAACAAAATTTTGACCATCAATGATAAAAGTAGCCTCGCCACTGATAATAAAAAAGAACTGGCGAGAATTTTCATGGAAATGAACCCGTTCTTGGGTACCTGGAGGCATTTTTTCTTTTATGATGCTGATATCTTCACTCTTTAACAAATGCCAGCCATCACAGTCGTCACCCCATTTGTAATGTTCAGAGGCTTCTAAGTTTACTTTTTTCACTGTTCAATTCTCCGTGATTCAAAATTTAGTTCAACATGGATCAAAAAATATCTAGCATTCTGGTTCACTCATATTCTCAATTTTCTCTCCATCAAATTCATGAAAAATCCTCGGTTAGGTTTCCACCAAGAACATGAATATGTAGATGAGAATCTTTATGTTGGGTCCCTCGTATACCGGTATTTATTACAAGCCTAAACCCATCAGGAGAATATCCATTATTCCTAGCAATTTTAGTGGCAGTTTCAATTAAATCTACAACAAGAGAGCGCTTACCAACTCCTTCCGGTGGAAGAGCATAGTCTAGCGACTTTATATGTTCTTTTGGGAAAACAACAATGTGCATTTCAGCTTTCGGTTTAAAAATATCATGAACAGCCAATATTGATTCATTCTCAAAAACGACCTTTGCGTCTCTCACTCGATGAACAATTTGACAGTTTATGCAAGTCGTTTCATTTTGCTCTCCAATACAATCACCATTTAAGTATTTTTCAAAATGAACTTTCCCCTTTCCATCATTTTTAAAACTGAAGCCCAATTTCTTATGAAACTCAATTGAGCCAGAATTAATTTCGCGTGTGCATGAGTAAACTTTATTTTTTCCATCGGCTAAGCACTTGTCAAAAAATTGTAAATATAATTTTCTACCTAAACCAATTCCTCTTGAGTCTGGAGAGATGCCAACAAAGTGTATATAGGCTGACTGCGGGTCTGTTTGGGAATAAAATCCGTTAACAAATCCAATAATTTTGTTGTCTAACTCGGCTACAAAAACTGTATCAATAAAGTGATTGAAAAAAAGCTCATGCTGAAGGTGGTCTACTTGCCTTCCACCCCACCACTCATTCATCACACTCTTGATAAAAGTATAGTCACTAGGTAATCCGGGTCTAATAATCATCAGACTTTGATATATTACAGTTTGAGTAGTGGCAAGGGGATCACAACAAGGTTTATGTAGTGGTCACAAACACATTCAGAAGCGAAAGAACATGAGTCATGACTCGCAGCCTCCAATGCGTTGGAAGTCCCATGGCCACCTGTTATCAATTCAGGACCGTCCAGCCCGTATCGGGCTTCTCAGCCGATCATTTACCTTACGAGACCACAGAAATGAAGTCCGAAGGCGACTCATCCTTGCTGCGAACCTTGATCCCGTCATAGCTGGTATTAAGGGACAGAAGGTCATGGTCGCTGGTGAAGAGAACCGAGATATCCTGCAACTGGTTCCTTTTGATCAGCTCGATTCCAACCGGAACATTCGGGACGATATAGGCATCAATAAGATACCTGTTTTTTTCGATCTGCTCTCGGGATTGGCCCTTTAAGTATTTCTCAAAAGAACGGACGTCCTCAAAATACCTGACTTGGCCAGAGTACCCTTGAAGGGAGTTCGTAAAAAACTGGATCATGCCGAAGATGATTCGCTCGTCGTCAACGATAATCAAATCGCTGTCTTTTTCGAGGATCAAAGCATCTTTTAGGCTCAACGCGATTGGGATCTCAATATAAACGGTGGTCCCAATCCCTTCGGTGGAGTCAATTTTGATCTTCCCACCTCGGGTAAATAAAACTCTCTTTGCACCCCAGACGCCAAAGCCATTTCCATCTTTCTTAAATGACTTACCATATTCACCAATGACCTTCAGGCGCTCAGGGCTCATCCCTTTGCCATTGTCTGAAATTGTCACGATGGCCATATCGTTTTTGGTGTTTAGAGTAACCTCGACATATCCATCACCATTTTTTTCCTCAATGGCATCTAGGCCGTTATCAATGAGATTGCTAATGATACTCTTGATCTCAGAGCCTTTTATGTTTCCGATGATTGGGGCATCTGATTTCACAAAACGTATATCGTGCTTTGCACCCTTTTCACGGTTTTTAATTTCATCAATCACCGAAGCAATTGACGAGCTCAACTCTGCCTTTTCAATGGTCGTTCGGACTCTTTTATCTGAAATCTCAAAGCCAGCATCGCTTAAGATCTCCTCGCAGATCTCAATACCTCTATTGATTGCGCAAGAGATATCAGAGAAGTCCTTGTCAGAAATCTCTTTTTTGTACCGGCTCGTTATTTCTCGAATAGAAGACAGGGGGCCACGAAGATCGTGCGCCGTTTGTGAGGCCGCTTTTCTGGATCTCTCTTCTTTTTCCTTCAAGTCTTTATTGAGTTTTCTCACAAAAGATTCAGCACTTTCTTTTTGGATCTCAGTATGAGCCCTGTGCTCAATTTCTCGATCCAATTTATGGATGTACTTATCTCTTTCACGAGTCCTCACGGAAAGTTTGTTATACAAGAGGTCCAAATGTTTTAAAGCCTCATGCAGATCCATTTCAGAATAATCAGGGGTGTCGTTCGTCTTGCTGTCCATCTCTCTCCCGTAATGCTAAGATGCAAAATGATTCGTTTCTAAAACTTTCAAATTCTTTATTTTTAGGGTCATAGAAAAACTCTCCATAGGAGTGCATTCCTATGATCTGAACACTTTCTCCCATTGCTTTTTTTGCCTTGATAAACTCCATTTCAGCTCGAGTACCGAGAAGGTTTCTCCTGGCCGCACATGAAATAATCACTGCCAAAGCATGTGGAACTTCAGAAGTTTCTGCGATTTCTTCCCCAGCATTTTTTGCAGCCTCTAAAACCTCGTTTGGTGCCGCTCGAGTGATACTGACCATCGCCCCTTGTGGGACTTTTCCGGCAAATTGAATGGACCCATCCTCTGAATGACCAAAAAGGAGAGGCGCTCTCAGGTAGCAATTGCCATTGGAATCATCTCTGATCAAAAGCGGGTACTCCCCAAGCGGAGCATCGTCTCTAACAAGCCAGTCCTTGTAGTAGTCAAAAGCCGATTTCTCTCCGATTTTATAAACAACATTCCCTTCGGCACTGGTCACGCGATCTGTTGTATCTTCTGGCTTCCAGCCCTCTTTGAGCCTGACATCCACCTCGATTTCTCCAAAAAACATGAGACCCACAACAGAATGGGTGAGCACCGATTTGCCGTGAATCTGGTGGCTTCTTTCAAATTTCCAGCGATCAGCCGCCAAGCCCCCAATAATTGGGGTCTCTGGCATGACTTTTTTAATTCCATTGATGATTCTCTCGCCACCAATGGATAAGCTCTCAGCAAATAGAAAACAAAAGGTGGAATCGGACACATCACCATACTCACCAAAGTATTCATCGACTTGGCTCTCGTAGTTCTCTCCAATTCCGTTAATAGCAAAAGATTTGACCGAAAATCCATCACCATAAAAGAACGTGACCGCAAGAGAGTCTTCCTGCCATCCAATGTGGCTTGAATACTCGCCGTAACTGCTGGACCCAACGATTTCAGCACCTGGGTACTCTAAGGCGAGTTTTTCTGCGATCTCGCTTAAGTTCTTTTCAATATCAGAAAAAATCAAAATGGCTTTAATAGGAACTTCGATGCCTTTAGCCTGCCTGAAGATATCAAACAGAGCATCGTCTGTACTCAACTCGTCACTGTGGCATACTTTACTTCTTACCATTGCAACCTCTCCGCGTTCAGCAATGATTCATTGAATTCTTGGTTCTTTTTTGTGGAGATGATGAAGGCTTTCTTTCCATACTTTAAGATTCCCGAATCATTGCCAGAAGGGTCATCACCAAAAGACTCCTCTATACTTTCTTTGACCTGAGACAGTCCCATTCCTAGAACTCTGGAGACACCCTCTAATTTTCCGTCACCCATATTGAAATGATCGAGCTTCTTTTGACTCCAATTCACCTCAGTTCCGGTCACATCAATTGACACTTCATTGCTGATGACTTTTTTCATCTTTAGGACATCCACAAGGGCTTCACCGGCTTCTTTATAGCTTGTCGTCGCAAAAACAATGCGGTTTCCGTTATCAAGGTTTCTGTGAATCGCTTGGATAGCGCCATCACGAATGAAACCAATTTCTTTTATCCAGTCAGAAAAGCATTGGGTGGCGAAACTTTTAAAATCGTTACTTGTCGTAGCCTCTGGAAAAAGAGAGATCGCAGTCTCCATCATAGTCAAGGACTCACCATAGGGATCACTGGCTTTCTTTTCTTTCCAGTTTATCAGTGCTCTTTGAAAAAGGTCGCTATCGGTGACAAGCTTTTCTGTTAACTCGTACCAACTGTCTCGTCCTTCACTAGAAATTGTTCCATCAATGTCAAATACTGCTAATTTATCAGTCATCATCTTTTCCTCAAATCGCATTGCTGCTTTGTAGATCTCTTTTTGTTAACTTATGGAGGCTCACCCAGTAGTGCATTGTGTTTCGAGCAATGCCCCATTCTCTGGCAAGGCTTGATTGGTTAAACTTATGCCTCTCGAGTTCTGCTTTTAAAAGCGTTCTGTCTTCAACAATTTTCTTCCAAGACAGCTCGGGAGTCTCCATCGGAGAAATCTTCTTTTTCATTTTACTTTTTAAAACTATTTCGACATCTCGTCGCTCGACAATTAGATTTTCTCCAGTGAGTGTAGCCACCTGACTGTAGACACTCTCAAGCTCTCTCACATTTCTCGACCAATCGTAATCCATCAAATACTCAATGGCATCGTCGGTGAAAGACTTAACCAGGCCTTTTATTTGGTCTTTCTGATTTTCTGCAAAAAATGATAACAAGAGTGGAATATCCTCTAATCTGTGTCTCAAAGGTGGAATCTTGATTCTTAGAACATCAATCCGGCCAAGAAGGTCATTTAAAAACTCTCCATTTTCCACTAACTGCTCGATCCCAGACTTTGCAGTAAATATAAACCTGGCATCAAACGGGACCTCTACATTTGAGCCCACTGGCCTAATCTTTTTTTCTTCCAGTGCTCTTAAAATTTTTACCTGACCTACGCGGCTTAACTTATCAATCTCATCCATTAGGATCGTGCCACCAGAGCCCGTTTCAAAAAGTCCTTTTTTCGTAACATCAGCACCTGTGAACGATCCTTTCACATGACCAAACAGTTCAGACTCAAGGCGACCCTCGGAATTGTTGAAGGCAGCACAGTTAATGACCACGAATTTCTCTGCCTTATTCTTGTGGACGTGATTAAACTGCTTTGTAATGAACTTTGAGAAAACTTCTTTTCCAACCCCAGTTTCGCCAGTAATCAATATCGGAAACTTGGTCTCTGCATACTGTTTTGCTTTTAGGATTTCATCAATCATTAGGGGCGAGCGGGTGATGATCTCTGAGCTCTCAAGAATATTTCTTGTTTCTCGTTTGATGTCAGCCCCACGGCGCTGCTCTTTTAAAAACTCCTGATAGTTCTTAACGATTTTTAGGATTAACTCAGTTTCATTTTCCGTTCGAGACTTATCAAAATAATCCTCGACTTTGCCAAAAACTTTTCTCATGGAATCTTGGGTGGCATCATTGGAATTGACATATTTTTTGGCCGATGGACAAAGGCGGCTCACTTCATCAATGAAGCCTAGACAATCATCTTCGCCAAAATACATATCGATGATCAAAACAGAGTATCTGGGGTCATGCTCAAGAAGCTTGATCGCGGTTTCTCCGCTTTCGGCCCCGATCAGTTCAATCGGTAGGTTGAAGGTCTCAAGCTTATCCCTCATGCGACTAATCACCCTCTGGTCATCATCAATGTATAAAACTTTAAAGTTTTCCATACTTCTCCCACATACTTGCTAGAGCATTAATCAGGCCAAAAAATCATTTTGCTGAAGGTAGTCTCAGAAAGAATCTAGGAAGGTTTCAACCTCATGGGAGGTCCGCCCACTGGTGGGTGCTCAGGATGTTTGTTCGAATGATTTGAACACAGCAGATCTATACTGCGCATTGTCGAGTCGTAAGCTATCAACTCTTCTACGAAATTTCAAGTTGTTCGAAGATTTGTTCGAATGTTCGAAAAATTTATATTTTCGAACAACTCAGATCGAAAATATGGGGAATAGAATCAGCTCTTGGGCTTTCGGCCTCTTTTTTTGATGAGCCCCATCTCTTCTCGGATCTCGTGTTTGGCGATCAGGAGCCTGAGCCACGCGATAACTTCGTTAAGGCCATACATCTTAATAACCTCGGCCATCAGCTCATCAAAGACTTTCAGTTGGCCGGTGCGCTTGCTATTTAAAATCTTAGCGATTTTTTTGTGGATGTCTTTGGTATCGAGGTCTGTGCTGTCCAAAATAAGCTCAAGCATGACGGTGACACTCTTTCCATAGTCACGGGCTTGCCTGGCTCGCTCACGATTCTTTTTACGTTCTTCGCTGGTCTTGGATGGGAAAATTCGGTCGGCGGCTGCATTGAGGTCTTTAGTGTCTCGATACATCTCCTGAACTGTTGCTTGCAAAATGGTTTTTATCTTGGCAGTCGGCAAATAAGACCCCGATTAATATTTTCTTAACGAACTTGATGTAAGGCTAACACGAAAATTCAAACTCGTCTAAGCAATTGATTTCTCCATCATAAATAGACTTTGACATACTTTTTGTATGTTTATACAATTTGTATATTGGAGGTTTTCAATGAGCGAAAACGACGACAACACATCTTCTATACCAAACATCTACGATGCGAGAGACGGTGTTTTAGAAAGCCGAGATGATGTTCTCTATGGCCTCCCAGCAATTGTACGATTGCTTAGTAAAAGAAACTCCGACAAAAAGGGCCGGTACTTCACCGAACAAATACTTGTGAAGTTTGCCGACGAGATCTCTGACATAAACGAGATCCCTCTCGAAGAACATGAAATCACTCATGAGCGGTCCTACATCGATCACGCCAATCTCATTCTTTACGTTTTACTACCAAAGGAAACAGACCCTAAGAGAAAAGCAACTCTTCGCCATGAGTACAATAAAGACTACAGCTTAGGGATTGATGATATGAAAACTCGAGCAGCCATTATTGCATACACGGGCCTTTCCGAATCAGAGCGCGACAAAATTAAAAATGAAGAAAAGGGTGAAGACGAACCCGACCAATAAAAGGTTTTAAACTGAGCAGACCCTCAAGGAAGAGGCTATGGAAAACAGGAAAGTTTTATTTATCAAAAAATATAAGGAGATGGTCGATCTCACCATTGAACCACTCGCCCAAATGGGCTTTCAAGTTGTATATTTCAATAACGCCCCCGACTTAAAAGGACACCTTGAATTATCGACTGAAAACTACTTTGCTTTCGTGACGGGTCTATACTTTGAAAACAACGATGAGAATGGCCTCGATCTTCTCGAGTTTCTTAAAAGGAATTCGTTTTTTGGAATCAAGCACCGCGCTTTATGGACAATGATGACCGACACCAGTCTCTACCACAACGATTTGATTCAATCGAATGTCATCCAAGAAATTGACTTTGACTTGATTCCAAACTTTTCCGAGCTCAATAGCATTATCAAATATTTTGAAAAAATCAGAGGAGAAATCAAATGAGCCATTTAGTGATGATTGTGGACGATGAAAAAGAAATTGCCGAGCCTCTTTGCAACTATCTCGAAGGATCGGGCATTGAAACCGTAGACTTTAGAGGTCCGATTGCAGCCATTGATTTTTTCAACAAGAATTTTGACGAGATTCAACTTGTTGTGACCGACTTCAACATGAGGGAATCTCTCAATGGGCTCGATATGGTGAAAAGGATGCACCAGATTAAGCCGGTGCCATACATCCTTGTTTCGGGCTCCCTGGCGATGGTGGAGGACCCATACGACAAGCACCAAGTCGCTCGCCTCGACAAGCCCTATGATATCCCGAGCCTCGAGAACTATATTTCTCGCCTTAAGGCCGCTTCCTGAGCAGCACCTGATAAGCTGCTCAATGGGACTTCCTCTCGAAAGATCTAGAGGTGCTTATTTCAGAGAACTTCCACGAAAGTCTTGATCGATCACTCGTTTTTATTTTTTTAACGAGGGTTTTAACGCAGCAAAAATTATCTCTATCTCTTGGGCATCAATATTTTGTCAAAAATTTCATTCAATTTTGTTATATCCTCACTACTAAGACGATCAATAAACATCTCAGAAATTCCGTTTCTATATATCGGCCAAGCCGACTTTAAAGCTCGCTGACCTTTATCAGTGAGAATTGCGAATGCACCTCTTTTATCTTCTTTGCATTTCTCTCTTTTTAGGTAACCCTTTTTTTCCAGGTTAGCGATACATCTGGACAGTCCACTTCTAGTTAAAACAATTCGATCAGCTATCTCTGCAAACCTTAGCCTTTTTTTTGGAGCTTTTGAGACAACAAGTAAAACATCGTACCAGATCAAAGAAATTTGCCCATTCTGAGACAATGCAGATTCTATTGCCACAGTTGAATTTGAGTGGATTCTCAATAATTTTCCCCACGTATCTATCTGATTTTCCGTGATTTTTCGTTTCATGTAGTAATTATACCAAGAAAGTAGTTGCGAACGCAACCAAATTGAGTGATTATATATTAGTTGCGAGTGCAACTAAATGGAGGTTCACAATGAATATAAAACAAAAACTTTTAAAAACAGATCCCTACGATTTTGCAGCGCTGGCATCACGTATTGCGCTCGGTGTAGTTATATTCCCCCATGGCGCTCAAAAGCTGTTTGGCTGGTTCGGCGGATATGGCTTCACCGGTACTATGGGGTTTTTCACTGAAACTATGGGCATACCATGGATATTCGGTTTTGCAGCTATTGTGGCAGAGTCAATTTGTGCAGTCTTATTAATTCTTGGTTTTTTCGGTCGTATCAACGCCTTACTTATTGGTGTTACCATGTTTGTAGCAATGGTAACGAGTCATATTCAGTACGGATTTTTCATGAATTGGTTTGGCAATCAAAAGGGTGAAGGTATTGAGTTTTTCTTACTTACATTTGGCTTAGCAATTGCGCTTATAATAAATGGCAGTGGAGCTTTTTCGATAGATGCCAAGTTAAGCTGTTCAGCCAAGGCTTCTCATGAATAATACTTTAAAACTCATTAGTTTCGATCTTTGCCCTTATGTTCAAAGAGCCAGAATTGTCTTGAATGAAATTGGTCTGAAACATGAAGTAGAGTATATTGATCTCAAAAATAAGCCAGATTGGTTTTTGCGGCTCTCACCAACCGGCAAGGTTCCAGTTCTGTCGACAAAAGAAGGCGTGATTTTTGAATCATCAGTTATAAGTGAGTACTTAAACGAAGTTGGTAGTGGCAAGCTGTTACCAGATGACCCCTTTCTGAGGGCAACTCATCGGTCTTGGATTGAGTTTGGCTCAGGGATGCTGGGAAAGATTTCTCAACTTTACAATGCTAAAACAGAGGTTGATTTTGAGATGACAAGAAAATCACTCCAAGCCGACCTGGCTCGTGTAATCTCAGATGTTCAAAGCCCTTTTTATCATGGGGAAAAATTTCAGATGATTGATGCGGTTTACGCAACTATCTTTCGTTACTTTATGGTCTTTGAATCAAGATACAAGATAAAGATTGTTGAATCTGGAATTGAAAACTTGGATTGGTCTAAAAAAATATCGGGAAGAGATTCTGTACAGAAATCTATAAAGGAAGATTATTACGACAGGTTAGATGAATTCTTACTTTCTAGGAGCTCATTCATCTCAACACTTAGGTTTGAAGCTAAATAGTATTCTTGCCAAGAAGGACCTTTACCTAAATTTAATAAAGTACTCCAGCCTACCATGAAACAGAGTTTGATACCGGCCAAGCTTCAGACCAATCTAATATAATCTTACGACCAAAGACAGATAGAAGAACCACGTTAAGTTTTCGAAAAATAAACCTGAATAATTGACATCCCTTACGATAGAACAATCTGGCCCGTCCAGCTTCCTGCGTACACAAAAAATAAAGACCTTACGAGATGATTCCAAGAATCGAGACTAAGAATTTGGACCGATTCTTGTGAAAATGTAATATTTCCTCACTTTTTTAATTCCGTTTTCCAATCAACTTTTTTGAAATGTTCGAAGTTCGAAAATGTACGAAAATTTTTGAACATTTTTTGCGCATGAAATCACTAATCAATTTTTGGTTAGTTGAACAGTCGAACTTTTCGAACACGAGTTTCGAACAAAACTTCCCTTAAACCTTGTTTTATTGACTTTGAGTCGTCTCAATTTGGCACCACTCATGCACTTTAAATAGGTGTAGGGGGCAACCTCGAAACCAACAAGGAGGGAAAGAATGATTAAGGAATGTCCGAGGTGCGGAAACCATAGTTTGGAATGTTTGAAGACTCACAGCTATTGCGCAAGTTGCAACTATGATTGTGAGAGCCATTGGAAAGAAGAGGCTGGCACGAGTAGCTGGATCGGTTTGCTCAATGAATTGCAGTCGATCAGCGTAGGTCAACCAATAAACCTGATTGCTAAGGATCACCAAGACGATGGCTCCGAGGCCGCCTAGCAAAAGAACAAAAAATATCTATTCATATAGAGGGAGAGGGAAATGAAAAAAGTTTTAGTATTATTTGCTGCCTGTGCATTCTTGGCAGCTTGCGATGATGAGAATTCAAATCAGCCACCAATGGCTCAAGAGCCAACAGTGAATGGTGGACCCATTGTCGTCGGTGGTGATGGATCAGAGGATGGTGATTTTGATCAATATATGTATAAGTGGAACGGTCAATGCGACGCCGGTGAATCTCACCAATATTTGACTAATTATATTGAGCATATCTATTTGGGAGAGACAGGAAACTCTCTTCCACTTCTGGCTGAGATTGATCTTTATCTAAAGAAGGATGGGACCTATACGGCCAAGTATGTCGAGTTTGAGAACCAATCACATGATCCATATCACATCATGCGAAAAGAAAATGGGCAGCACTATAAAGTTCTGCACATGGCAGGGCTTTGGCGAGAGTCCGGTGGAGAAATGGAAATTGATGATCTTGGAGTGGGGCGCTCGACCTACCATGAGGGAGACACAAAATTTGGGCTCAAGTTTACTCGCTCGATCTATAGCGATGGCCTTATTGGGAAGCAAGTCATCCTTAGCTATGTGACTTCAAACAATGGCCCATACCGCGACTGCGCGGAAGAGTCCAACCTTGGGATGTTTTGGGACTACCGATACTACCATGACACCGGAAGCGATGTTTTTATCGGTGGACTCGCGGCGCGAGAGACGAGAGTTGGTGTTGTTGGAAATGGTGTCATCAACTGGGACTTTAAGCTTCTTCTCTTTGAAAATGGAACTTTCGAATTTAGAGAGATGATTAATCGAGTGCCGGAGGCTGGAGTTTCAAAATCAACCTACTGGGACGGAGAAGATGGCGAATGGGGTCTTGTTGATGAAACTCTTGTCCTTGGAGACCTTGGAAGGCTCGATATTGAAAATGGAGAAGTCATACTGACCTTCTTTCGAAACCCAGATCTGGAGTCTGACCTTTTAGAGGGGCAATTCCTCTTAAGAAATAAATCGATTCACGTTGAATTTGAGCGTGGTTATTTAGAACTGTAACCGCAGGAACCGTTTTAAACAGGATGTTTAATTGGCTCATGGATGAGCCATTGATCAAGGAGGATCAAAAATGAATGCCGAGGAATTGATTTTGCTACACGGTGAGTTTCAAAGATGGATGATGGAGTTACCTCTGGATATTGGAGAGACGAGTCCAGGGCTAATCCTAGCAATCAAAAATATAAATAGTCTTTTTTCAGAATATGGTTTGTCGATTGGAGGATGTGATGAGTTCTGAAGCTTTTGCAAGTGAATTTCATGCTTTGTTTAAAGAAGTAAAGAAGATGAATATTCATAATCAGAGAAGACTAGAGATTGCGAGTAAGAATTTACTTAAAACACTTCACTCCATCTCGAAATCAGAGTGTGCGAGAAGCAAAATTGCTCAGAAGGCATTCAGAGTTAATGGGAGCTCAAAGTGATGAAAAAAGAAAAGCAAGACGAAATTGGAATACCTGCTGCTCTTGCTTTGTTTTTGGGAGTGGGCTGTGTTGCCTGGTTTTTCCTTTTGCCTGGAAAAATTGGAGCAAAATGGAATGGTTTGAATAAATATATGGAATTGCATGGAGATGAAGTGTTCATTGCTTTTTTAGTGGTGGGAGTGAATGGGCTTCTTCTATTCTTTAGCATAGCGTTTATTTTTGGAATTGGTCGACTGGGAAAACTGATTGGTGTTTTCTATTTAAAGCAGAAGAGAGCGCGCAGTCGCGTGACGCTAGTGATTCCTTGGATGTTGGTTACTTTAGCGGCATTCAATTTGATCGGGTACTTGGGACTTCTTGAGGTTTTTACCCCTTTTCCCTCATTTATACCAGTCAGCCAGTCCACTCTGTTTTTAGATATCGTTAATTTTTCAACATCGTCGTTGGTTGGACTATCGGTGACGGTGCCCTTTGTGGTCTTTCAAGGCTTAAGCCAAAAGACCCTACTTCAGAAGATGCCAAAAATTTCGAAGGAAAAGAATACATTGGTGATAGGGGCAAGAAATGAGTTTTAAGGAAAGAATTGATTGGCCAACTATCAGCGATGCTGGACTTCGTGGTGGGATCATGGTGACGGGTTCAGTGGGTTCAGGGAAGTCCGTTGCTACTCTGCTCCCTTGGTTTGAACAGCTTATCGAGTTTGATCCTTTTCCATCATTTTTTATCGGTGATCCAAAATGCACCTTTGCTGAGGAGATCATAAAAATGGTGGAAAAGCGTGGTCTGTCAGATCGCCTCGTTCACCTCTCACTTGATGGCAATGTCAAATGGAACCCAATATATCGAGAGAAAATGCTCCAGAATGGAGGCTTTGCTGAGGTTGGTCAGATGATCCGCTCGGCCCAATTGAATTTTTTAGGAAAAGAATCTGGCGATGGAAAATTTTGGGGTTCAAAGGCCAATGACCTTGTAAAAAACGTATTGAGATTTTGTGCAGGACTCCACGGTGATTATTTTACGTTGATTGATTTTTACTCGGTTTTAATTGAGGCCAACGAGTTTGATTTTGAACTGGCGATTCATAAGTTGATAGAGAAAGGGAACTTCAATGAAGAAGAAGTCGAGAATCTAAAGTTTACGAAGCAGTATTTTGAAAACGAGTTCAAATCTATGGATGAAAAAATGGTGAGCGGTATTGTTTCTACCGCAACGACATTCCTTTCGCAGTTGATGGAGTATCAATCATCAAAATTAATTTGCCCCAAAAAAGAAGAGGTTAATTTTTGGAGCTTTGATGAAATAGTCGATACTGGGAAGATCTTTATCCTTGATATTAGAAATGAAGGCTTGGCGCGTCCCATTGGAACTATCGCCAAGCAGCAATACCAACACTCTGTTCTTGGTCGGAATAGGTGCCCCATCCGACGAAAGAATAATAAGCGACTGGCTGTATCCATTATTGATGAATATCCTCTGATGAGCACATTTAGTTCCGGTGGAAGTCTTGGAGATGATACATACCGAGCTGTGGGCAGGAGTGCCGGTGCAGTTGATATCTATGCGATGCAGGGGCACTCATCGCTATATAGTATCTCGGACAAAGAGGCCTGTGATACTCTGCTGCTTAATTTTAGGACGCATATTTCCCTACACTCACTAGACTCAAAGACTGCGGATTTTTTCAAAAGAATCGGTGGAGAGGAGTTTTACGAGCAAGAGACTGAGAGTTTTTCAGAGAGTGGAAACAATGCAAGAGCCGATCTTGTCTCTGGTAATCTGCTAACAAAGAACACCAGCGTTTCTCGGACAGTCTCGAGGTCCTTGCAGAAGAAACCGAGAGTTGATGGAAAATATCTGGCCAGTCTAAATAGTTTTGAGGCCGTGGGGCTTATTTTTAAGGATGGTGTCGAAACAGAGTTTATAGATAATTTGTCATTAAAGCCTCATTTCTTGGAGAAGAAAGAAACACCCCATGAAGTAGTCTTGAACAAAGTTAGAGGTGAAAGGCCAAAATCTGGCTTTTTCTCCAAGCTATTTGGGCTTGTGGCTTGCCTAACGATATTTTTCTTAGCAAAGCCAGCTTATTCGTTTCCAACAGTTTGTTCCGTGGTCAACACCCCTCAATTTGAGAAGATTCTGGATTTAAAGATTTCAGGCTGTATGTGTGGTGGTGTTCCCCCTCGTCCCTGTATGCGAGTCAGTTACTATCTGCCCTTTCAATATTTAGAAGTGAGGCCAGACAGCAGCTCGTTATTTCGAGGCTTGCCTGGAGCAGAGTTACAATTGGCAAGTGTTAGTGACGGAATTTTAGAATCTGGTGGAATTGGAGATAGTGGTGGATACTTCTACAACGCTAGGACCCTGACTATTCCATTTGTCTCCTTGAGTCTTGGGAGACTTCCTTGCGGAGGGGCACCGACCGATAAAATGTGCTTTGATGCCGTATCAGAACATCTGGGCCGGAACTGGAAGATGCCCATCGGAGACCACTTGCAGCCAAAGTTTTTAGTGTGGCAGGCGGCGGGTCCAAAACTTTGCCATCTAAAAGGGGCCGCGTCGTCGGCAACAGGGTCTCCAGCTCCTTATAATCCAGGCTCGCCCATGTGCAGTGTCCCTTTGGAGTTTGTCACAAAGTACCCTCCAACACCGGAGCCTGTATGTACCGGCTGGGGTCAATTAATACCAAGAACAGGATTTGTGGATGGGGTGAGCACGATCAACGCAAGCTTACTGGCTGGTGCTCGTTTCAGAAGTCTTGCCGGTGAGATCTTTAGAAGCTCTCCTTCTTCTCCAGATGAAAAGTGGCAGATGATCTACCCCAACAGCTCGGGCGCGTTCAGGAGAGGGCAAAATCTAAGTTGGGTGGCTATAAACCAGGCAAATGAAAGAGGAAGGGTCGGTTTTGGTAAGGAGAGAGGCTATCTTTACGCTATTTGGAAAAAAGTGAGCTGCTGCCGTGACTACACATCGGCGGTCGAGTTGGCAGCAGTTGTAGCCTACTCAAAAGCAATCTGTGCGGGGTTAAAATGAGTTTCGCTGAGTTCTGTATGAAACAAGGTATTGTCGATCAAAGCAGTATTGCTGAAGTGGTGGCAACCGCAGAGGTACTCGGCAAAAAAACAGGCCGAACCATGAGAGAGCTTGGGCTCCTATCGCCTCAGACACTCAATCATGCACTTGGGTCTTACTTAAAGATTCCCACTATCGATCAAATCTCTTCTTTTGCAAGTGAGATAAAGGGAAAAGTATCCAACAAACAAATTAGTGGTCGCACAATTGTTTTTGAAACCGATCAAGTGATTTATATTTTGTTCTCTGAATTTTGCGATGAGCTGATTGAGGCTCTTGAGAAAAAGAATAAGCAAATTGAACTTAGGATTATTAATAGGGATCAGTGGCTCTACTTGGTCAAATCATTCTTTGCGGAGTCCAAGGTTGTCGAGATCCAGAATCAGGTTAGATCTGACCAGTTTGCCTACAAAAAACTCTTTTTAGAGGTATTGAGTGCTGCCAAAGAAAGATCTGCAAGTGATATTCATTTTGAGCCAGATCAAAAGGGCTTGAGGATTCGTTTTCGAATCATCGGAGAGCTTGTTGAGTATAGGTTTATTGGTTCAAATCACTCAGAAGCGTTTTTAAACGAGGCAAAGAACTCAAGTGGTCTCCCTCTGGTCGTCAGTGGGAAGTCAGCAGACGGAGAGCAAAAGTTTGAAGATCTCGAGATAAAGGTTCGAAGCAGCAAACTTCCAAGTAAAAATGGAGACGGATTGTGCCTGCGGCTCATTCCACTTGGTCATGTGAAGCAACTTAAGCTTGATTCCCTGGGGATTGAAGACCAACAAATTGAAACTCTCAAAGAGGCTTTGAATTTCAAGAATGGGGTGATTTTAATTTCGGGAGAGACTGGAAGTGGAAAGTCCTCAACGGTTTATTCTATGCTTACGAGTCTTGATACAGAAAAGATTAAGATCATCACCCTTGAAGATCCAATTGAATACGAAAGTGACGAGTTTCTTCAGCTAAAAATAGATAAAGAGAAGATGGATTTTAATCAAGGATTGCGGTCTGTTCTAAGACATGATCCTGACGTCATTCTTGTCGGTGAAATTAGAGATGAGGAAACAGCAGAGATCTGCTTTAAAGCTGCTGCAACAGGCCACTTAGTCATCTCCACAATTCATACAAACGATGTGTTTGGGATTGTTTCTCGGCTCAGACTTCTCGGTGTACCTGAAGATATTCTTGGCGAGAACCTACGATTAGTAGCAACCCAAACATTGGCTAAAAAGCTATGCGTCCACTGCTGTATAAAAGATGGCAAAACGAAAAAAAGAAATTCTCAAGGATGCCAAGACGAAAACTGTATTGATGGCTACAGCAATCGCAGACAATTACTGTTACAGGTGCTTGACCGGAAAGGCATTGGTAAATTTTTGGAAGATGGAATCAGGGAAGGGATTCCATCGATGGGTGAAATAGCACAAGCTTACGTTAAAAAAGGAGTTTTAGCGCATGAAGATTGCCTTCAGTATATTTAGTTTACTTTTACTCGCTTTGATTGAGCCCTGTCTTGCTGAGGAGTTTCAGTTTTTTGATAAGGGAATAGACTATTGGGGAGAGGAAAACCCAAAAGAAGCTCCCCGGAAAAGAGAAGCTGTGGGGAGTAGTAGAAAGAAGTCTTTTGATTGGGACAAATATATGGACCCAGAGAACGACGAGTTTTTTAAGGAGGGAAACTACACGCCTCCAGCTCCTTTTATGGAGTTTTACCGTCGCCCAACCAAAGAAAACACTTTGAAGTGGGATGCCTATATTAAAAAAAGGAACCAGATCCACAAAAGGGCATTGCTCGCAGCTAAAAAATATTTACCACAAGTGACGAGCCCGTCTGTTAACCGAGAGTTTATGGCAAAAAGCAGTGGCAAAAATTTAGGTACAGAGGTCTTTAAGGGAAAGTGGCTTGTTTTTTACTTTGATAAAAACTGTCCTCATTGTAGTGCGATGTATCCAACAATTAATCGATTGGCAATGAGCGGAGTCAATGTCCAGGCAGTTCGTCTTGACCCTGGAAAAGGTATTATTGAGGGGCTTAATATTCCTTGGCAGAAAGTAAAACCAGATGAAAAGAAAAAAATGAAGATTGGAGTCACACCCACTTTACTTGTCATCGACGATGCCAATCGGAAAGTCACTAGAATTGAGGGTAACAGAAACATACAGGAGATTATTAACGCGACTCAAGCGATGATGTAAATTTTAACATTTCTCAGGACGAGGAAAGGAGAAGCCATGGATTGGCCAGGAAATAAGGGTGTCATCATCTCACGCCCTAAGAACAAGAAGATGATAAATGACAAAGAGAAGTATTTTTACCTAACTCTTCTCTTATTAGGAGTCTTTCTGCTCTCAAGCACCGCATTTGGAATCAGTCTGGATGGTGGTGAAGATATGAGTGGAGAGTTCACAACGGCGGCGTCCCTTCTTAGAACATTCGATAGAATCATTTTTGGTTGGGGCAGCCCTCTTGTCGGAGCGATATTTCTATTTTGGTCAACCTGGGCCTTGATACAGCAAAAGATCGTCATGTTCTTTATTGCTCTGATTGCGGCCATATTCATTTTGATAGTTCCTAAATTTATTAAAGATCTCAATTCTTTAAATGATGGGACGATTTTCTCGAATGCTGTCGGGACTGAGCAGGTGCGCCATGTATAGGCTCGATGCAAACAGACGATCATTTCAAAAGGAAGTCTGCACGACCCTTTCTAATCCAATAAAGGTGTTGGATTACCTGGAGCTCAAAGAGGCTCTGATCGGAATTGGGCTTATTTTCTATTTTGGAATCATTTTTACTCAGCCTCTTTTGTTGACCTGTCTTTTAGGACTTCTGTGGGGAGTCTGGCCCAATATCAGATCAAAATATGAGAGAGGGGTGATTGTGCAAAAGCTTTACAGGTGGCTCGGCGTCTCAATGAAAGGGATTTTAAAACCATCTTCAAG
Organism: Bdellovibrionia bacterium; assembly: GCA_030424665.1. Lineage (GTDB taxonomy): Bacteria > Bdellovibrionota > Bdellovibrionia > Bdellovibrionales > JAGQZY01 > JAUHWN01. The sequence continues at coordinate 23,872 of JAUHWN010000038.1, forward strand.
TGGGAGGTATCAGGTATGAGTGCTCGATTGTCGGAATCAAGAAATTGGATGCAGTTTCTTATGGATGATTTGGATTGCGAAAAGTGTGCAAGCAAAGACTTGGGTTTAGCGAAAAAGAGTGTGGGGCTTGTTGATCCCAGTAGCCGAGGTCAAGAGGACGCTATTATTTACGAAACTCCTCTGCTCGTTTGTAAGTCTTGTGGAGAGGCCCATATTTCAAATGCGGTTCTCGGTGTATTGAGAGAGCAATACCTCTACGGTGCTGTGAGTGAAAAGTTTGATTTCGTCCTGTACCAGAAGCGACTCGCAGAGCTTGGAATTGAGGAGCAATGGATCGAGGAAAATTATTACTACAGCTCATCTCAGGTGAGTTGTGGTTTTAAAATTAATACAGAATCAAATGGCGATGAAAAAATAAAACCAAATGAGGAGGTGTTTTATGGATGAATCAAAACAATCGCTAAAAGTGGCCATGGTGGACATCATGGTTGGAGGAGAGATCATGGACAAGAAGCTGGTCGTTCCCGAAAAAGTGAATTTCAATGCGCAGAGCCGACGCCTGAATATTCACCTTAATTCTCGAGATGTGATTTCGCTAACGAGTGATCGTCTGGAGAAATGGGGAAATGTAAAGCTTGAGCACAGTCCTGGTGGAAAAGTGGAAGAGGCTGTTGAGATCAAGCCAACTGGCAGTGTTGAGATGAGGCTCATTGGGGAAAACGATGAGAAAAGATTCCTTGGGGCCAAGGGAATCAAGTTTGACCGCAACCGAGATTCTTTAAGCATTAATCTTCCTGAAAATCATCGAATCGAAATTCCTCAGTCACGTTTTAAAAGTTTGGGTCTAAAAATTGAGCCCGACTTGAAAGCTCGAACGGTCGAGCGATGAAAAAGTTAGTCAAGACCTGGAATCAGTTCAGATGCGCAATTTCTATCAAACTAGGGCTCGTTGTGAGCTTGATAGTTGCCGCAATGGTCTCATTCCGGTCGCACATGAAAAAAATTGGAGGAGACATGATTTCAGGTCTTGAAAAGGGAGGGGAAGCTGCAAAAGTGGCTTCTCCCCCAAGTTACTTGGTTGATGGTGTAGATATTCGAAAAATGGCGGGTTACGTCGGATACAAAGCGGCGATGGTTAAGCACAGAATGACTCTTGAGGCAGTCATTGTCATTTTAGGTGTGTTTGTGGTTGCCTTGTTTTTAAATACCTTGCATCTCAATGGGAAACTTAGAAGTCGGGCACTCTTGCTAGTTCCAAGCCAAATCAATGGAGTCACAGAGGTTGTCCCGAACTCACTCGCTCCCTCGAGAATCCACAAGGCATTTGTTCATTATATAAACTTACTTGGGAATATTGACCCAACAAATGTGCAGGAACACTATTCCATGCTGAAGGATTATATGAGTCCCGATCTGCGTGTGAAGTTTCAGATCGAAACTGAGCCAACGGTTAAAAACGTGCTTGAGGAAGGTTTGAGTGAATACATCAAAATCGGTGAAAAAACTGTCGAGCCAGATGGGAATGGGAAGTTTAGGATCACTGCCCCAATCAAAGTTACTCCTCACGTTCGAGGAATGCAGCTTAAGGAGCGAAGCGAATTTATTGTGATGAAGTTAGCAATTGTTGCTCCAAAAGATAAGAACACTTGGGGTCTGGAGATTCAAGATCTAAGAAGGATGTCGGTTGGTTCTTATAATTCCTCAAGAAGGTTAACAAAAGGGAGATAGATATGATGTCCATGGATGGAATATTGATCAAAAGGGTTTTGATTATTTTAAGCACGATGGTTTGTATTGAGCCAGTATTTGCAAAAACGGTCTACTTTGGAAGAGGTGCAGTCAACGTCACAGTGCCTTTTTATGATGACAATAAGGATATGATCTCAGAGCCGACAATTTTTGTCTTTCATAAGGAAGTCTACTCTATTGATTCCAAGTCAAAATTTATCATTACCCCAGAGAATCGAGATGAGCCCGATCATCGCAGGCTTGCTGTGATCCCTATGGTTCAGAGTGGTTCTCAGGAGGTTTCTTTCACATTAGCGAATCAAGAAATTATCAGAGTAAATCTAAATATTGTAAAGCGATCCACTGTCAAGGATGCCACAATTAAATTTATGCCAAGATCCACTCTTGGGCAAAGAGGAGCTTCAAGCCCAAAATCCACCGATATGGATTTTATGAAGGCTCTTATTGGTGGTGCAAAAGTTATCGGTGTTGAGTCAACTAAAATGAGTAAGGCTGTTAAGTGTGGTTCGTGGGGATTGTCTGGGAAATTGATTCGAGTTGATAAATTGAACGATGCTAAAGCTTACACGATTCGGTTTAAAAATAAGTCGAGCAAAGTAAAGTATAGCTTTGATGACTCAAAGATCTACTTTAAAGATCAGAATCTCAATCGGTCAATTCTTACTCACTTAACTCGATCTGTTCTTGATGTCACGGGATCAAAAAAGAATGAATCCGTCATGACTATTGTTACGGACGGAAACACTCGAATCTGGAACGGACGCATCTGTAAACTTGGAGAGCAAGTTTCAAAAGTGACTCCCCAAGTTCAAAAGAAAGAAAAAGGGAGTAAGAAATGAGCACTCAGGAGATTATGAAAAATTTGGAAATCAAATTCGGTGATTTCCAAAAATGGATCAACGAAGATAAACGAAGGAAGTTTTATTTAGGTTTTGCTGGCATATTTATAGGAATCTATGCTCTTAGCTTCGGTGGAGAGAAGGTTTCTTATGTCTACAAGTCAGAGGAAGCTTCAGAATTTGATTCTAAAAATATAATCGAGAGTCCTTATAAGACAATCTACGATGGTAAACTCAATGTCCTCGAAGAGACTAAAGACCGTCTTCTCTTTGAAAATAGAAAACTGAGAGATGAAATTGAGGGGCTAAAAGGCGACTTTAAAGAGTTCGTTGCTTCTCAAAAAGATCTTAGCACTAATTCGAAGATCGCAGTTGATAGCCATACCAAGGACGAAAAAGAAGCTTCTCAGGAAATGGTCTTGGGAGACTCCCCGATTTCAGGTGAGGACTTAAATCAGAAGGTTCAATCCCAATTGATCAAACCTAATCCCCAAAAGAAAAGAGTTATTAAAAAGAGAGCCAAAACAAGAGTTGTGTTCCCTGTAAAGCTCGAAGCGACGGAGATTGAATCCGGTGTTGTCATTGGGGCAGGTAGTTGGGCCAAAGGCAAAATTGTTGCCGGAGCCGAGATTCCTCAGTCGAGAACCTACCCTGTTCTTATCCAGCTCGATCAATCTTATTCGATGGCCAACCAAACAAGTATTTCCCTGATCGGGTGTTTGATGATTGCAAAGGCGACTCCTGAGATGGCGACCAGGCATATTGAGATTCAGCCACAGACGATGGCTTGTTTCAGTAAAAATGGTCAATACTTTGAGAGAAAGATCAATGGCTGGGGAACCGACAGCCTAGATAACAATTTTGGAGTTAAGGGTAAGTTTAGAAGCAATATTGGACGTTATGCCGAGTACAGTTTTATTAAGTCTCTTCTTGATGGTGTCCAAGAGATTGTGTCGCGACAAAGCCAGCAAATTGGCGGTCAGGACCCCAACCGCCCCGATGTGTTGATACAAAATGGTGGAGCCCAGACAGCCGGAAAGGTCACTGAGTTTTTAATGAAGCAGGCAAAACAGCTCTTGCCTACCCTTGAAGTCAGCTCTGGCAGAGATGTGTATATCGTCATGAAAGACTCAGTTCGTATGCCTTATGAATTTTTTAGTAAAACAGGAGAAAGTAATGAAGACTTTAATTATAGCTTTGATATTTTGCGTTAGTTTCGTGGGGTGCTCCTCCGTCCCAAAGGGATCATTGGAAATGCAGAATCGATCAGTCAAAGAGGGTGGTGCTCCAATTCCTAAGCATATCTCACCGAAAAAATATCAATCGGTCGAGAGAATCCGCGTCGGCGGTCGGTTTCTAAAATCTGGAGACTGGTTTCATGGAGCCTATGTTTCAGTGGTTGTGGATCAAAATGAGTACGTCTTTGATGATCCCGTTTTGAAGAAAATTAGAAGTGGCAAGAGGTAGAGGTATGAATTTGGCAAATCTTTTTAATACCAACCCGTCCCTGGAAGCCAAGAGCCCTCGAGAGCTATTGAAACTTGGCCAAAATCTCTCCAAAACACTTCCCTATGAGGAGTTTTTGGAGGATCGAAACTTGATCATTCTAAAGGATGAGTCGATAGGTGTTCTATATGAAGTTGACCTTATCGAGCATGAGACAAAAAAGAATGAGGAAATTCAAAGTAAGCTAGATTCCTTAAAAAACTGGTTGAGCCTTCCGTCTGATTTTTCTCTCCAATATCTTTTCACTCAGGAAAAAATGAGCGAGGAAGAAATTAGATCCGAATGCAGCGACGAAAAGTTCAGTGGGCATCATGAACTCGCCGATTATCTTCACGACGAGAAAGTGAATACTCTGGTCAAAAACTCTAACGACCAGTTCCCACTTTTTAATAGAAAAGGCTTCTTGCTGGTTAGAGAAAATAGCAAGAAAGATGTATTGACTCTCAGAGATCGTCTCCCAAAGTCATCGGGCAAAGTATTTCTCGAAGAAAACAAGGCATTTGCAAAGCGACTTATGAGTTTTGAAAGAGAGATGAGTCAGTTTGAGGCTTTATCCCCTTTAAGCCTTGAACGCCAGGATGCGAACCAGTTTTCAGCTCTTGTGAGAAAAATGATTTATGGAGACTCCATCAAGTGTAAACCTTTTCCAAACTACTGCACAGCTTACCCCTTGGCTGACCAAATTATGGATGAATCAATTGACGTCGATTTTTCTGGAAAGAAGGGAAAGTTTGGAGTTTCAAGAGCCGTATCCCTTAAGGTTCCGGCTATCAAGTACCCAGCGATGACCGCTTGGTATTTGACCCTGCCTTTCCCTGTCACAGTCTCCGTTCAACTGAATAAGCCACCAAAGTCCAAGATTGATTTATACCTGAATTGGAAGGAGTTTTCTTTAAAAAACAGTCTTTCTGAATCTTCAAAAAGAGAATTTGAAGAGGTGAAAGAAATCAAAAAGAAACTGGCGTTCGATGAGGAAGCCATTTGGGTATCAACAACCATTTTGGTTGAAGCCGAGAATGAACAGATTCTTGAGGACTATATTAACGAGATCAAGAAAGTGTGTATTGAAAAATTTGATTGCTTTTGCACCGTAGAAGAAGACATGGGATTGGCTATTTGGTGGGATTCTTTACCATTTAACTACAAATTGCAGTCGGACCTTACTTATCAAAGAGCTTACCCTCTCTTATCAAATGATATTACTTATTTTGTCCCAATCTATGACTCATGTGGAAAAATCGGGTCACGGAGTCTTCAGGTCTTGCAATCGAGAGAAGGAAATCTCACATCCTTGAATTTATTCGAGCAGATTAGCTCCCATACTATGTATCTCGGAGACACGGGATCAGGTAAAAGCCGAATCCTGGGGGAGGTTATATATAGTGCCAAAAGGCCAGAGAGTGAATATTTGGTTTTTATCTTCGAAGTTAAGACCAGCTACCCGATGCTCGTCAATTTTTTCGGAGGAGAGCTGAATAAATATTCTGTTAGCGAGAAGCCAAAGTCTTCACCCTTTAAGGGTGTTTATGATGAGGAAAAAATTGTTTTTCTGACGAATTGGATTAAGGCGGCAATAGAAATCACTTCCCCCTCCTTTAAAATTGAGAGCGAGTTAAAAGAAGCAATCTATCAATCAATAAAAAAAGCCGCAACTAAGAAAAAGAAAGCCGCAGGAATTTCATTTGTCGATGGAGAGCTTGTCGAGAGTGATATGGAAATCGGTGTAGTCATAAACATTGACGATATTTGTACCGAGATCAGTAACCTACCGAGTGAAAAGCAGTTCGAGGAACTAACAGATGATCTTGAGGAATTGCTTTCTAAGCTTTCTATTTTTAGAGGTGACGGTATTTATGCTTCCTACTTTCGACCTGATGGTGCATGGGAGCCCGTATCCGGCGGTATTTTCGACTCCGATTTTGAGGGTACAAAATCAGATCCGGTCATTCGGGACCTTACTTTCTTACAGGAGTTTGAGAAGATTCGGCAAATTCGTATGCAACCGGAAAACCAAGGCAAGGAAGTCATCATTATATTGGATGAAATCGCGGAGCTTGATAGAGGAATTCCTATGTTTGCCGATATTATTTCTGGCTGGGCCGAAACATCCAGAAAAGAGGGCGTGTGGTTTCATTTTGCGACCTGTACCCCATCTGTTTTTAACGACAAAAAGCTGAAAGCCTGTGGAACTTGCTTACGGGTGGCTCATAACTATGTATTCACTTCAATGTCCGACGAAAACCTGTCGGCTTTGGATTTAGATTTCGAAGTCATTGATGAGCGAGATAAGGAGATCATTCGGTCCCTAAAAACCGTGAAGGGACAATACTCCGAATTTTATGTCATCACCAAGGATGGAGAGAGATCTGTTTACAGGCTCGTTGAATCACCTGTGAAAAGATGGTTACAGCCGACTAATGCAAAAGATACCAGAGAAGCGTTGAGAGCACTAAAGCTGCACAACAATGACGCAGCAAAAGCCGCAAAAGACCTACAAACTAGGTTTCCAAATG
>JAUHWN010000199.1 GCA_030424665.1 Bdellovibrionia bacterium
GATTCTGTCACTATACATCCCCCCTCCGGCGGCCCACCAGGGCCGCTTCCTTTTACAGCGAGTTGAGCACCTAAATACGGCATAGATATAGCACCTAAAAAAGTCGGATGCGGAGAGGGAATTTAAAGATAAATAATTCAACTGGTGGCAGATTTTAACCAGAGGCAAGAGCTTGAAATTCTCAGAGGATCTAAAAATGAAGTATTTAAAAATCAGTTTAGTCTGGATTCTCTCAACGAGCTTTTTGGTTGCATGTAAACAAAGCACCGGTCATCGTAGCCCCATCGGTTCAAATACTCCAGCAACACTCGATCGAGACTATACTCTTCCAGAACTTTCAACCTTAGATACAACATCAGGTGCCCACATGGGCGGAGCAGACACGGGTGGCGGTAACGGCCACTCGTCAACTCCCCAAGAGTTTCTCGATAAACTTCACGAAGTTAAAAGAAAGGTTCTGCCTCGTGCCTTTTACCGCATTTCTCGAATCATCGAACCCATCATTGACGAAAATATTCATCAACCTCAGGAGTTGATTTCTGAAGAACTTCGCCATCTATTCAACGATGTTGGTGCGGGAAACTCTCACAACGCTCGAGGATTTATTGAAGATGTTCGCGAAACTCAATGGAGAATCGTTGTTGATGGTCCTTGTTTTGATCGCCAAGGTCATCCCCACGATGCTTCAGAACAAGAAGATGGGCGTATTTGCTTTTCTTTGCCAAGGTTATTGCGAATTCCATCCCATACTCTCGAAAAAGAACTCACTGCTCTAGCTGCCCACGAGCACTTTCACCGTTACAACTACTGGGATGAGGGCGTTCTCATTCAACGCTTTTTCTTAAGAACAGAAGAGTTTGCCCAGTTTCAAAACTTTGTAAATCCGGACCCAACAACTGTTGATAGCCTCATGCGAGAGTTGGCTCGGGTGAGTTTAGATGCCTCTTCTTTAAACCGAACCCTCGATGGGGATGCTCCCTTGCTCCCGAATAAAATTACGTCAATTAGTTTGCGTAGAGGTAGCAGTCGTGGAGATGAAATTGCTAATGAAGACACCGAACTCGACGAATTGGTTGAAGTTGACCTTACAGACAACTCTAAATCCGAAGATGGTCTCTCGCGATTTGTCGAATCAGATATGATTTCGGATACCCTTATTTGCTCTCATTTAGGACGCCTTTCTGGATTAATTTCGAATCTTTACGGCTCCCGAGATACGGATGATAATGAAGAACTCGGCGAAGGTCTCATGCTTCATCCCAATTACTGGGTCCTTTCGGGAATACTCTCGCAAAGGGTGGCCGGCGCATTTACTTTTTGTGGCTTTACTGTCGATAGTGGCTATGGTCACAAAGCGGATCGTATTCACCTCGATGGCAGTTATTTTCAAAGAATTCAAACCGGTGATCGCAGCCATTTGAGGTCGGTCATGGATGAAATTCAAAGTGCAGCAGCCGAATTCTTGAACGACACAAATGACTACTTTTTTGCAGTGAGCAAGGGTGTGGGTCGCGACCCTGAAGATATCATGCACACGATTACCATCGAAAATAGTGAAGGTGAAATCGTTAACTTACCCGAAACAGTAGAACTAGAAGAAACTGAGTAGGAAGTAGATTTTCCGGGGGTATAACGCTCCATTTAAACGGCTTTTTTATTGAGAGCTATTGCTATCAAAAATAGGATAGGAGCAGATCAATGAATGGAGCCTCCTATTATGACTTCACGTCTAATTGCAATCGTTCTAACCTTAATTTCTCTCGTAACAACATTACTTTTAAATACTGGTGTTGGAAATATTCCGCCGGTTGCAAAAGTTCTCGACCCTTTCTCGGGTATTTGGGAGCAGAGACTCAATAGTAATCCCTGGCCGCGCCTGGATGTCCTTAGAGATCATCTTAAAAGTAAAATGCGCATTCAAATCGATGACTACGATATTCCCCATATTTATGCGCAAAATGATGAAGACCTTTATACGGCCCAAGGATTTGTGACTGCGGCCCATAGGCTCTGGCAAATGGATTTTACCTACCGGGTGGCCGCGAGTCGAATGTCTGAAGTCGTCGGGGAGAAGGGACTTCGATTTGACCGCCTTTTTGCAAATTTGGACATGGATCGTGGAGCAAAAAATAGTCTCAATGCTTTCATGGAAAATCCCTATTCAAAAATGGCAATCGAGAGTTTTGCAAAGGGAGTTAACCTCTATATTAAGAGCTTGGCTCCCGATGAGTACCCCTTTGAGTTTAAACTTCTCAATTACGAACCGGAGGAGTGGAGTCCTCTAAAGACCGCATACATCTTGAAACTCATGGCCTTTCGCCTTTCAGGATATAGCTCTGATATAAAACTGAGTCGAACCCAGCAGAAGTTAGGTCCGGATCTGTTCACGCGCTTCTTTCCTCTTTATCCAAGTGAAGGAGATACGATTATTCCCGAAGACATACAGTTCGATTTTAAACCGGATCTTCCCGAAAAGCCGACGACAAAATTCCAAGCCGATTGGAATAAAATTAAACCATACCCACAACCAAACCCTCGAAACGGAAGCAATAATTTCGCTGTTCAAGGAGAAAAGTCCTCCACGGGTTATCCCATTGTCGCCAACGACGTACATCTCGCATATCATTTACCAGCCCTGTTCTATGGGATTCATCTTCGTTCGCCCAATCAAAATGTCATGGGAGGGACGATTCCAGGAACACCAGGTATTGTTATCGGGTTCAATGACCGCATTGCCTGGGCTGTTACAAATGGTCGGGCCGACGTTATGGATTTTTATCAAATTCAATACGCCGATGAAGAAAAGAGTGCCTATGTCTACGAAGGGGAGAACTGGCCCATCAATGTCAAAGAAAAGCTGATTAAGGTTAAGGGAGGAGACGATATTCTCTTAAAAGTGAGGAGTACCCATCACGGCCCCATTCTTTATGAAAATTCTGAGCCCATCTCGGGGAGATTTGCCAGTGGCCTAGCCCTTAAATGGCTGGCTCATGAAGGTTCAAATGAAATTCTTACGTTTTTGAATCTTAACCGAAGTGCTAACATTGATGACTGTCGTCAGGCTTTGAGAAGTTACGTTTGCCCGCAACAAAACTTTATCTGCGGAGACATCGAAAAGAATTTGGGGATTTTTCCTTTTGGAGAGATTCCGGTGCGCTGGCCCGGCATGGGGAGAACAGTGATGGATGGAACTAAGAAAGTCTATGACTGGAAGTCATTTATTCCCCACGAGCACAAACCCTATGCTCTCAATCATCCGAGTCAGTTTGTAAGTTCAGCCAATCAGACCACCTATCCTGAACACTATCCGTACTATTGGAATTGGCGTTTTGACGAGCCCTTTCGTGCTCTACGCATTAAGAGTATTTTGAGTTCCCGAAAATCCCACACCCCAGAAGATCTCAAGCGACTGCAGATGGATCGAAAGATGCCCTTTGCTGAAAGATTGTTGCCGACTCTACTTGAAAATCTTGATAAGGAGCGCCTCACAGCAACACAGAAGAAGTTGATTGTGAGCATGGAGAGCTGGGACTATGAAGCGAGGACTCAATCAATTGGGCCTGGATTTTTCAATCGTTGGTGGATGGCTTTGGAGTCACTCATCTGGGAAAATAAACTCGGTCCGAAGTCAGATTTTGAATACCCGGCAATAATTGAAACCCTATCTATGATCGAAAATGAATCTGACTCGCCTCTGTACGACGACCCAAAAACTAAAGAAAAAGTTGAGAGCTTAAAGGATTTGGTAAAAAACAGTTTTATTACCGCCTTTAGTGAGATGACCAAGGAATATGGCGATGATTTTCGTCAGTGGAAGTTTCAGGTTGTTCAAGAAACAAAAATCCCCCATTTAACTCGAATTCCAGGGCTTGGTATTAGGCAGGTTTCAATGGGCGGGGAAGATATGAGTGTTCTCGCCAATGCCGGTACCCATGGGCCTGCCTGGAAACAAGTTGTTTCACTCGTACCCGGTAAGATTGAGGCTTGGGCTGGATACCCTGGAGGACAGTCTGGACACCCTTTTTCGAAGCACTATGATTCGATGATGAATGAATGGGCTAGTGGGGACTTGGTCAAATTGAATTTTTCGAGAGATCCCATAGGGGACAGCGAAAAGCTTGCCGTCGACTGGAAGTATAAAGGAGAAAAGTAATGGCTAAATGGATTTTATTTGTTTCAGTTTTAATTCTTAGCCAGTGGTTTTTACCTTGGTACTTTCTTTGTTTTGTTTCTCTTGCTTTCGCCTTAATATTTAGTCAAGAAAAGAGAGCCTTTTCATTTGGCTTAAAAACGGGATTTACTTGCGCATTAGTTTGGGTAGGCATGGCTTTTCTAAAAGATGCCAATGCCGAGTTTCTCATCTCTAAAAAACTATCATCTGTTTTAGGAGTCGAGAGTTTCATGGTGTTTTTGGGTGTCGGCTTATTAGCTCTTTTTGTGGGAATGATGGCGAGTTTTTCAGGAAGCTACCTCAAAAGAGCCTTCCTCACTTAAAACTGGTTCTTAGCGAGTCTTCGAGACTGTGGTAAAAATTCCAATGGATTCACAGGCTTTTTATTTCTACGAACCTCAAAGTGAAGGTGCACGCCGGTGGCATTGCCAGTTTTACCCATTAAACCAATGCGTTGACCTTTGACCACCCAATCGCCCTGTCTCACTTTAATTTGCGAAAAGTGAGAGTAGAGGGTCGCCCAGTTATTATTGTGCTCAATGATCAGCATTTGCCCATAGCCAGAAAAACCAGAACCTGCGTAAATAACCTTACCCTGCTCAGCAGAAAAAATTGGAGTGTTTTTTCTGGCCGCGAGATCGATTCCAAAGTGTTTTTTGCCGCGATAATTCTTAAATTTTTGGGTGAGTTTGGCGCGATCAACTGGCCAGTCCAATTGCACAAATTGGGGGTAGCCCAACTCAATGGGCTGATAGCTTCGATGATCCCTAGGAACACTGGAGCAGGCGATGACATTGGCTAACACAAGAAGTAGTATGAGTCGCATAAATTAATAATATCGCAATTTGCGAAGAGTCCCCATCAAATGACCACCTAAAGGCCTGGTTCTAGCTCTATCTGAGAAAAAAACAGGTCTTTTTGCCTAAATCTTTTTCACCCCAATTTATCACAATTAACGTCTTTCTTTATTGGCTTCTTTAATTGCGGTAGATTGGGAATTGTTCACAAAGTTCTTTAACTTCTCCTTTAACTTTAAGAAGAGTTGCTTCATTTCCTTGTGACATAATCACCTCATTAATCCAAGCGCCAACCTTTTTCATCTCAGTGGCCCCCATACCTCGAGTTGTCAATGCCGGAGTTCCAATTCGAATTCCACTTGTAACGAATGGGCTCAATTTTTCATTGGGTACAGTATTTTTATTTACCGTGATACCTGCTTGATCGAGAATTGCTTCTGCTTGCTTGCCGGTGACGTTTTTATTAGAGAGGTCGACGAGAACGAGGTGATTGTCTGTTCCGCCAGTAACGAGTTCAAATCCAAATGACAAGAGCGACTCAGCGAGAACCTTAGCATTGTCGACCACGTTTTGTGCATATCCCTTAAAGTCCGGCTGTAGAGCTTCTTGAAAAGCCACTGCTTTAGCGGCAATGACGTGTTCGAGCGGGCCTCCTTGGATTCCTGGAAAAATTCTTGAATTTAATTTTTTGGCCTGATCTTTTCCGCAAAGAATTATTCCACCACGGGGTCCACGTAAAGTTTTGTGAGTGGTTGAAGTCACGAAGTCAGCATAGGGAACCGGGTTAGGATGAACACCACCAGCCACCAGGCCTGCGAAATGAGCCATATCAACCAAGAGAGTTGCATCG
>JAUHWN010000039.1 GCA_030424665.1 Bdellovibrionia bacterium
TTTTAGTTATTACAATGCGGCCACGGGTGAAGATGGTGCTCTTACAAAAAGAGAGAAATCTCTTATTGCTTTGGCCTTGGCCCACTCGAAACAATGCCCCTATTGTATTGAAGCCTATACAGAGTCGTGTTTACAAAATGGAGCCGATCCCGAGCAAATGACTGAGGCCGTCCATGTTTCAGCCGCTTTATCTGCGGGGATTGATTTGGTTCACGCAACTCAAATGCAAAAACACCTGAAAAAGAATGGCGCAATTTAATCCGCCGCGTCACCACTAGAAATAGCCTCTAGAGTGGGGGCTATTTTCTCGATGCAAATTAGACTATGAGTAGGTATCCTAAGGGCAGTGAGATACTTCCTAGTTTTAGTCATCTTTTCTATTTTTACTTTGCAGCTCCGGGCTCAAGGGCTCCAAGGCGAGACCGTCGTGGCCAAAGAGCGTGTTAAGCCTGCGGACGTGTACGAAGTATACCCCCAGGGAGTCGTTGTTATTCGATCAAATCAGTGGCTTGTGCGCAAAGGTGAAATCATGTTCACCGTGAGTTCCAAGAATAAAGTCCGTGGTGTTATTGAGATCACCGGAGTTCGAGGGGAGCTGGCCGAAGCCAAAGTTCTCAAGGGTAAGGTCAATCTTTCTCACAAACTCGTTCGCGTAAAGTCCGAGAAAATTATTAAACGTCTGAAAATGAAAAAGAAGAAAACGAGGAGACAACAGCAGGTTGTAAAAAAAGTAAAGACTCGGAGTTCGACTAAGAGGGGAGCTATTGCCCTGATCGGCGTGAATCTCACCAAACTCAGTGGCGACGCAGAACTGGCAAAAAACTCTAAATATACCCAAGGATTAAATGTCGGTTTAGGCTATGGCTTTTCTTTTAGAAAAATTGGTTTTGATATTCTTTTATCCTATAGCCAACAGGGCTACGAAGTGGATGAAGAGAATTTTAAAGGTGGATCTACTGTTGAATACCTAATTCTCTCTGGAGACCTTATCTATCCAATTTCTCTGTCAGATAAATTGAGCCTTGGATTAAAGCTAGGATATTCCTACGCAGAACCATTGAGCGACAAATTCAAAGCAGATATTGGTGGAACGACCTTTGAGGCTGAAGCGAGTCCAGACGTACTAAAACATATTCAAGACTTCCAGTTGCGCCTTGGTTTAGTGCTCGAGCGCCGAACTGACTTAGATGGCACCCCTTATTTCATAGAATTTCAGTACTTCATGGGGAATGAGATAGGCGGTGGCCCCTACGGTGTTAAGTTTAGCAATGTCGGCATCAGTGCTCTTATGGGTGTTCGATTTTTTTGAATTTAAACTCTTAGGAAAGATTTAATTCGTCTTTTCGACAACGAATTGATAATCAGTATAACCCGATTGAGCCGCGGTAAAAAGGAGCTTCTTTACCGCTGAAAATTTCAACCTCTTATCTGAGATGATGGTAATTTTACCGGGAGGGAGAAGCTCAAGATCGCCCGCATTCCTAAAGATACGAGTTTTCTTTTCGTACTCTTTGTCCAGAAAATCTTTCAACTTTAAAATCGTACGTTCGTCACCGCCAATGTCTTTTGGGTCGAAGTTTCCATTCTTCAAGTTGAGAAGGCTTTGATCGCCAACGATCAACTTGTCTTGGGCGAGAATTACATTCATTGATTCTTCAACATCTTCTTTAACGATCGAAGCGGGGAGTCGCAAATTTTCTGGTGGTACGATCGAAATTGAAGATGTCGTAAAACTCTTTACCAAGAAAAAGAGAAGGACGGTGAGTACATCAAGAAGTGCAGTAATATTAACATTGAGTTCTGGAAGATTGACTTTCTTGTTGCGTTTACGACGTCTGAGAGCCACTAGCTACCTCCCTGAACTTCGGCGACAATAACCTGTGGAAATAGGACTCTAGAGTTTTCCATGCGGCCATTTTGCGACAGAACTTCAATGGCCTCTTCTTCTTCCGAAATACTGCGAGCCATGGTGATGGTATTAATCATGTTTTGGTAATCGATGTTGTCAGAAAATGAAATAACGACTTTGTTTTCAAATGGGAAACCAACTTTTATTTTCATTAAAATTTTCTGAATCCAACTTCGAAGTCTCTCTGGATTGGCAGACGCCAGAGTTCGCGAATAACCTATTTTGGGGTTTCCCTTGAAACGCTTTCGCAGGTAAGCTTCAAAGTTTTTTCGACCATAAACGTCGATTTTATCTATAGGTCCTAGAAAGAGTTCAGCCCTTTTATCATCGAGAACTTTTATTTCTAAAGCGAACGTGGGTTTAGGCTCTTCATCGGACTCTCCCTGCACAAGGGATTTTGACTTAACAACACTGAGGTTGGCAAAGCTAGCAAGAACGAGAAGGAAGAAGAGCATTGTGGTAAGGATATCCATCAGCGAAATAACATTAACTTCACCGTTGGGGAGTTCAAATCTCTTTTTTCTCTTATTCTTGCGTAACATAAAACTTCACCTCTTTATTAACCAGCTTTTTGTGGCGTCTGGTCAGTTGTGATTTCGTCACTGGCTTCGAAGTGATCAAAATAGTCTTTACCTGTTCTTAGAAGAAGTAAGAGCTCACTGGAATAATGTTCTATTTCATCGACCATAGAATTAATGCGGTTGAATAGATAACCGTAAGAAAGCATGCAGGGAATGGCAA
Source organism: Bdellovibrionia bacterium (assembly GCA_030424665.1). GTDB lineage: Bacteria > Bdellovibrionota > Bdellovibrionia > Bdellovibrionales > JAGQZY01 > JAUHWN01. The sequence goes on from JAUHWN010000039.1 coordinate 2,651, forward strand.
CGACGAGACCAAATGCTGTAGTTCCCATAGCCAGCGAAATCCCAGATGAGAGAGCCTGTTGCTTTGCAGCTCCTTCGATTTCAGCAACTGCTTCGAATGTTTGAATCAGTCCAAAAATTGTTCCGAGAAGGCCGACGAGTGTAGCGACGTTGGCTATTGTAAAGAGGTAAGGCATTCGACGTTGTAATTTCGGTACAACAGAAAGAGTTGAAACCTCTACGTGATCTTGAACTTCTTCAAAAGGACGATCGGCATTCATCAAGGCTGATTTGAATACTTTGTGAAGTGCCGAATTTTTCTTTGTGTTACAAATTTTGATGGCTTCGTCTATATTGTTATCCAAAATAAACCGCTGCACTTTTGACATCAATTGTGCGCCATTAAAGTTATAGACGAAAAGAATGGAATACATTCTTTCTACAATAACTATCGATGATCCTATGAGAAGAGCTGCAATAGGATACATAAAATATCCTCCGCCGTCCCACATGTTAATTAAAGTTTCCACAATGAACTCCTTTTATTTGTTGCCAGTATTTGACATAAATAGAAATGGATATTTCACCCCGACGGAGCCACCACCGCGAGGCTTTGGAAATTTCCATTTCATAATTTTTTCTGTAATACAACGTTCCGCCTCGGGACTGCCGAGACTGGATTGCATAATTTCTGCTTTTCCGATGAGGCCGTTTCCTTTTATAACGAAACTGGCCAGAACCTTCCCCTGTAATTTAGGGTTGATAACAAGCTGCTGTTCGTAGCAATATTGGATCTGTGCTAGGTATCTTTTAATAATGGCTGCTATGATGTCGGGGTCGAGTCCTCCTAAGATCACTACCTCTTCTTCTTCTGGTAACTCGATTGTTTTACCCTTACTCGGAGCAAGACCAAAATTTCCTGCTCCCATTCCACCACCGGTCGATTGGCCTTTGAGGGCTCCAATGCCGACGCTTTGTCCGCCACCACCAGATCCGAGGCCAGAAGTCCCTCGAGCAAATCCCTTTGTCGAAAGCGCTGAAACTGTGTTTCCAGATTGGGAGGTTGTTGCCTTGAGGGCATCCGGAGATGTCTTAGTTTTTTTAGATGTTGGCTTAAATGCTGAGACAATGTCGACTTTAACCTGTTTGGGTTTTTGCGCCACTTTCTTGGCAGGGACGACACGTTTTACAGGCTTTTTCTTGGCCACAACTTTCTTAGGTGATTTACGAGCTTTAGAAGCGCCCTCTTCGGCTCGGGCCCTTCCCCCTTCTAGAGTCTGGGCAATTTGTCCAATAGCCGATTTTTGCTTCTTAAGAGCCTTTTCGATTCCGGCATTGTAAACGACTTTCCGGATGTGTTCAGGTATGTCTTCTAAAGTTTTTTCTTTTTTATCGTCTGGAATCAATTGTATCAAACCTGCAAACAGTAACCAAAAGACGAGTAGGGCACTGCCTACTTTGAGAAGTCGTTTGTCGAGACTCGAAAGACTGAATAGTGCAACTTTATCAGGAGTTGCCACAAATTCGTATTTGAGCCCCATTTCGCCCAATTGAATGTAGGCCTGATCACCAGGTTCGATAATAACATCTAAGTCACTGCCAAATTCTTTTCCTGTGTCGCCTCGATGTCTGAGGGTATCTATGGATTCGACCTGATCCTTTTTCCAGATGAGACCCGAGGCCTCGAGGGGAATGTGCAATAATAGTTCACCCTTTGTCAGCTCACTCAACTTCCAAGGCTTTTTAATATGCCGTTCACCGGGTAAGGAAATATTGAAAGTAGCGGCCTTCTGCGCTCCAACACTGATATCTGTGCCTGGCTTAAAGGTCCTCATCTCAAATGGAGTATCTCCCCAGAAGTGAGTCACTTGTAAAAGATTTTTCTCTCTTTGATCGGGCTCAAAAACCTTTACGGGATCATTGGTTTTACGAATATTTTCGTCATTGAGAAAGTTATCCGTGAGATTTCTTTGCCTTTTAACAAAGTCGTAGCAGATGACTTTAGAGCCAATTTGAAATCGGTCACCAGGTTTCAGACTGATTTCGTTTACCTTACGACGATTTCTATAGGTACCAAAGTGGCTGCCTAAATCAATGAGGCGTGTTTGCTTTTTCTCTTCATCGCGCTCGATAAGGGCGTGGATTCCGTTGCATCTCATATCGTCGAGTACAATATCGACTTCTTTGGACCGTCCAATATATAGAGAACTTTCTACGAGGGTTAAGAGTTCTCGTCCTTGTCCTTTTGGATGTTCTAGATAGAGGGCGACTTTCTTACTCAAGGGGAAGGCCCTCCAGTAAATCTTTCTGGGTCCAAGGAACATGATATTGGAAGTTTGCAGGCCCCCTCAATACCTTATGCCCTTCAGAACGTTTTCTCTGAAAAATATAAAATAGTTCAGGGGTTCTCGCTTGCCCTTGGACTGTATCACCCGAGAAATTGAGTTCCGTATACTTTTTATAGATAATTTTCTTCTTCTTCGTCTGCGCAAGCGACAAAGTAGAGAAAATTAATATGCTAAGTATTATGGTAACTAACTTCATTGAGTCTCTTGTTTCGTTTTCTTTACTTCTTTTTCTTTCTTACGGGCTTTTTATTCGTTACAGGCTTTGCCTTTGAGGCAGGAACGCGATTCGTCTCATTCTTTTCGGCAAATTGCGAAAGAGGAACATTTGGCGTAGATCCGTCGCCTTCGACGAACAGATCAACGACTGGTCCTTGAGTGAGAAGCTTCACCGTCATTGTTTTAACCTCTTCGCGATTCCCGATCTTATCAACGGCTCGGTAGTAAACGGTATTTTGTTTACTTTTCCATGTAGCTAAGTCAATTGGACCAAGGACTTTGAAAAATTTCTTTCCGTCATAGCTTGCTTCGATGTAATCAACGCCTGACTCTTTATCCATACTACTAATCACCAATTGATTGGGTATTGCAGATAGGAAGACATTATCTCGTTCTACTATTTTTTCGGCACTAGTCACCTTGCTCTCAGGAGCTTTTCCATCAATTATTAAGCTTATAGGATTAATTTCATTTGAATTGCCAACGTTATCGGTCACTTTGTATTCAAAGCGATACTTACCTTCTTGATCAAAACTGAACTCTCTTGAGTCAGTTGATTGGTAACTACTATCAACCTTTGAGACGAACTGTTTGCTAATACCACTCTGATTGTCAAAGAGTTGAGCTGAGATTTTAAAACCGGGCTTAGCATAAATAGTTCCTGCGATCGTCTCGTAGGTTCCGCTGTAGGTAATTTTTACCTTCGGCGCATCGGCGTCTTGAAATAACTTAATCGTCTTCCAGTCCTCAGTATTTCCGACGCGATCTTTAGCTCGGTACTTGATTGAGGCGACAGACTCTCCAACAGTAAAGGCATCTGAATATTTCAGAGCAGGTCCTTCATTGATCGAGTATTCGATGGTTTCAATTCCTGAAGCGTTGTCCTTTGAGGAGAGGACCACTTTTGACCCATAATTGATGTATGATTTCTCAGCTTTTTCAAAGAAGGTCCCTTCAACGCGAGCCTCTGAAGTGGGAGCCTCGGCATCAACGACAAATTTAATCGTCTTCCAGGCGGAGAGGTTGCCGACGTTGTCCGTACTTGAAAATTCATATTCGTGGGCACCAGGGGTTTTAAATGCTTTCTTTAGTTTAAACTTTACTGGGGTGTCTCCGGGTCTTCGATAGAGATGGTGAGACACGCCCGAAAGTTTATCGTCGGCCGTTACGAAAAGCTCTGATACGGGGTTAATATAGGTTTGACCGTCATTTTCAAATTTAGGTCCCTTCCAAGAAAATCGAGTTGTCGGTGGAGTTTTGTCGACAATGACAGAAAAGTTTTGGATTGGTGACCAGTTAAATACCGGGTCCACAGCGCGAAATCGAATTTTATGGGGGCCTTCTTCGTCGAACTTCAAATTGTTTTCATAGGGCTTGAAGGGACCGTTATCAACGCTCACTTCGATTCGCTCTAGGTAGGTCGAACTTCCCTTTGGTTTCAAAGAGAAGTTGGTGTTTCCATTAGAGAAGAAACGCCCAGTTTGGCTATCTCGATAAAGGCCGTAAGCTTGTGAATTGACCTTCAGTTCTTGCTGTTTGTTTTCACTCAGTTTAGTTTCTGCTATAGAAAAACTTGCAAACAAAACGATCGACAATATTGAGCAAAAAACTTTCATCGAAACCCATCCTTTTTAAAAAAAAATATTACTAGTGTTTATCGGCCTCGCTGGCGCTCCCCCTTAGCCGATCACGACCTAAGTGCTGCAATTAAATTTGCCAATCTGGACCTCGAATTTGTCTCTAATTATCCCGATAGAAAACACTGGAGGAGACTTTGACCGACGCGAAAGAATGGTACATTGCCGACGAAAAAAACAAGGAACCACTAGGACCTCTGTCGACAGAGGAGGTGATGGCCATGTTGATACAGGCAAAACTGAGTTGGGATGACGTCATCTGGACTCCTGACCTCAGTGAACGAAAATGGCGACGGGTCTTTGAATTTAGAGACTTCTCTAAGCAATTCAAAAAGCCTCCGACGTTTCCTCCTCCAAAGAAATTTAGCAATAAGAAAGGGGTTTCATTACCTTCGCTGAAACTATTGCGAGATAGCGGTGGTCTCGATCAAGCTAATTTGTATAGACGGTATCCGCGTGCACCCTTAAAGGCGCGAGTTATAATGCACAATAATTTTGTCGTGAGTGTCGGCAAGACTAAGGATATTAGCGAGCGGGGCTCCTTTGTCATTATCAATGATGCGGATCAATTCGACCTTGGTATGGAGGTGACGGCCACTTTTAGAAACCTACCGGGATCAATTGGTACGGTTTCAAGTAGTGCGGTGATTATACGGAAAGTTCCTCAGGAATCAGGGGGAGTGGGGCTGGGTCTATTTTTCTACCGTCTGAGTCCAAAGCTGAGACGTCAGTTGGCTGGCTATGTGATTAACACCTTGCGCGAGATGGGCGAGGGTAAAGAAAAGGAAAAGGAAGTTTCCTAGGGCAGATTAATGGGTAAATGCATATTTCACATTAGAAAAGCTCTTGGAGCGGCAGGGAAACTCGCCGCTCTTCTGGTTTCTATGCACCTTAGCATTTCGGTTTTTGCTTCGACCTCTCCTTTGACGAGAGCTCAACTCACCCAAGAAATTAATGACAGCCAAAACCTATGGAGTCTGAGTCACTATCAGCCCAGCAATCCTGATTATGTCGTTCAACAGTCGGTTAAAGCCTTCAAGGCCTACCGAAAAGGGCAGGTCAATCGAGCTAAAGAAATTCTTGAGAAGTTATTTGTACAAAATAAATTTGAGATTCCGCAAAAAATAGAACGAATATCATCAAATCACGTCAGCATTGGTACCTATGGTAACTTCAGTCTTTGGCGCGATTTAGCTTATATAACGATGGCGCGGATTTTTTACGAAGAGGGTGACCTCGCGCGATCAGAAGTCCTTTTTAAGGCGGTTCCAAAAGGATCTCCATTTTTTCAGATGGCACAAATCGAGTTGGCCTGGACTTTTATTAAGGCTAATAAGGTAGAGGGGCTTGGTGCTGTTCGGAAAAATCTCAAGGCGGATAGTTTTGAATACCAATTGATCGAAAGCTATGAATTACTCCAAGCCGGAAACTACAGCAAAGGGATTCCGATTCTAGAAAATCTTGGGGATCATAAGCTTCAAACCAATAATAAAATGCGAGACCGATTTCTTTTACACGGTTACTTTCTACGATTCATCGAAGAAAAGCCAAAAAAAGATTTTCAAACCAATGTCTTTCGAGCCAAAGAACTTTTGAAGAGGGTCGGGAAGGCTGGAATTAAGAATTCGACCCCCGAAATATCTTATCTGGTTGCTGAGACCTATTGGCACTTGGCAAGCCTGTATCGAATTGAGGATCCAGAAAAGTTTTTGGGACTCAGTAAAGAGGCCCTTCTCTATGCTGACGAATGGCTATCTCCATGGTTTCAGGTGTCCGTAAAAGGGGAAAAGCCAAAGCTTCCCGAAGAAGCCTTATTCTTATCGGCGATTATTCTTTGGGAGGCGGAGCAAGATAGTGAGGCGATAGCCCGGCTCAAGAAATTGCCAGTATTATTTCCGAGTGGTGAATACTTAGAAGACGCCTATCAGATACTCGGCGACTACTATTTTGAAAAGAAGCGTTTTTCAATAGCGCTTGGCTACTTTAGAAAGCTAGTTTCTGTGGGGAAGCCGCAAAAAGCTGCTTACGGTACCTATAAATCGGGCTGGTGCTTTTATAATCTCAAGCAGAAGTTTAAAGCGCTGAGACATTTCCAACGGTTAACTCGCTACTACCGAGGTATCAAAGAAAAGGGTGAAACTTTGCCCGCCGGTAGTTTGCAGGATGAAGCACGAAAAGACATGATGATTATGCTCGCAGAGTTAACATCGTTTGATGAGGCCCTAAGGGAGCTAAAAATATTTTCATTGACTGGAGAATCTTGGATCACCGCTGTTGAAGAGCTCATTGAGTTCTATTCAAAGCTTGGGCGATTCTCGCAAGCGGTGGCAGGATATCAGTGGTTACTCGATCAACATGTCAATGATCCAAAGTCATGGTCCTGGCTCAGTCAGTTAAGTCGTTCCCTTTTGGCAAATGGTCAAAGACTTCAAATATCTGGTCAATTAGAGAAATACATTCAGCCGGTCGTTAAGGTCGTTTCATCAAAAAACAAAGAAAAATTACTCTCAGAAATTGAGAAGCTGATTCTCACTATCCATAAAGAGGCTCGAAAAACCGATGACCCACAGATTTTTAAGGCTACAGATCAGCTTTATGGGTTCTGGCAAAAGAACTTCTTTGACCTAAAACGAGGTCAGTTTTACTACTTCGGTGCCCAGAGAATGCAGAGAAGAGGAGAGCTTTGGGAGGCCGTTCTTTGGTACAAGAAGTCCAGCGAAGACGAAAACTTCAAGAATCATATCGACGCGGGCTTGAGTGCCATGAACATTGTTATTGAGCGGGCCGACCAAGAGAGTTTGAAGAAAAAGGCCAATCTCAATGAATGGCAAAAAATATTCAAAGAGTCTCAATGGGTCTACGGCAATTCAGTTCTTAAAGAGCAGAAATTGAACATCTCTCGATATCTTTTTGAAGCGGCAAATCATCTTGGAGAACATGAATTTATAAAAAAAATAATGCCAAGTTTACTCAAAGAGAAGGGCTTTAGTTCTCGCTTTGCCTTTTTGTACTTCGAAGAGAATAAGAGAAAGTATGCCAAGAAAGAATATGAGTTGGCCCACTCCCTAACGGATGAAGTCTTAAAGACGGCAAAAAGCTTTGATTCATCTCAGGAATTAAATAAGTTTGTGGCAAATTTACAAGAGATTCTTCAGGAATCAGCTTTTCAAAAAGGCTTTTTAGGTGGATCGCAACCTAGGCTCGGAGATACTAGTTACAGAGAATGGTACGAGAAGGCGATCTCCTATCAATTTAATAAAGACGTGCAGTTTAGAGCCTGGCATAACCTAATGATTAGTTACTCCGAAAAAGAAAATCATCTGTTTTTCGAAAAGTTAAAAGACTTTGAAAAGTCAATGAAACCCCAAACTCTGGACCTCAGTTTTGAGCAAAAAGAACTACTGACCGCGATATATCGAAAAGAGTCTCAGATCTATGAGAAATCAAAAAAATGGGTCGGCCTCTATGGATCATTAAAAAAGTTATATCCTTTGGTTGATGAGAATCTACGGAGGACTTTGGGATTTCGACTGATTGTTTTAGCCCCACTACTTAATCGTGAAAATGAGTTTAGAAGTTATTTAACGAGCTTTGTTCAGGCCGGCTATCCGTTAACAACGGATGAAATGGAGTACGTCTCTAGGTCGTTTCTATGGCTTAAAAATCGCGAGGAATCTTTAGCTTGGCTTAAGAAAATTATGGTGAAGGTGAAAAAACCGGATTCTTCTGTCGCCCTTTTAGTCAGAGACCACATTCTCCTCCATGAGGACCCACTCAAAACAGACGGCACGTCTAGGTACTTTAAAGGACAATTTAGTAAATTGAAGAATCAAGCCCTTCTTTTAACGTCGTGGCATCGAGTCCTGAATATTATTGCTTTTGGCAAATTTAAAGAAATTAAGACTCCTAAACTTGATAGACTTCCGGCAAGTACCGCTAAAGATCCAGCGGGAAAACTTCAAGAGCGCGTCGCCCGAGTCACAAAGCTTTTGCAGAAATTTGAAGACTCACGAAAGAAACTTTATAAGCTCACCAGGCACTGGTCACCCCGGGTGAAGGAAAAAGCTTTGTGTTCGACCGGACTTCTGACAGAATTTACGAGTCAGCAACTCAATCAACTCAAAGAGCCGACCATAGACCATCCCCAATTTAAAGACTTTACTGCACAGATTGATGCGAAATCCCTAGAGCTGATCAAGGAGAAACAAGTTGAGGATGAGGAGTGTTCTAAGCAAAAAGACGCCAATAGATATCTCGCAGATATCAATACTGGCGACTCTCTTTTTGTTTGTCAGTATTTAGAGTGTAAAGATCAAAGTTTAAGTAGTGAGTTCGTTGCTCCTGAGCGTTTGAATATGGATTCCTTCTATAAATTAATGGCCAATCAACAGACTCGGGCCCTAGCCGATGATCTCAGCCGAACCCAGAGTGATAAGGATTTTCAGTCAATTCAATTGATTTTTACTCGCCTTCTAAAAGGGGATCTTTGGAATGCGAGACAGCTTTGGCAGTCATTGGCCAAGACCGGACAGAATAAGCACAAAGAATCACTATCTCTCCTCGGGGCTCTTATTGCCCGGGCGGCTGGGGACATTTCTGAGATGGAGAAACTCTTAGGGCAGGTGAATCCCGGAGTTCTTCAGGGTATCGAAAAAAGGCTCTTTGAACGCCTTTCTCAGTCACTCTCCCAAGCCTCTTAAGCTCCCTGTTTGCCCTAAAAACCAGAACTTTGTGCATGAATCCTGCTTAGCTAAATAGGTTATGAAATTAGTCATTTTCCTTTTCATATTTTTTTCCTATCTACCGTCAAGTTTGGCGCAGATGGAGGATTTTCGGGAGCTCTTACTGAGAGGTCAAAAAACCTTCGTTTCAGAATCTGAGATTCAAAAGCTCTACGGTTTGCAGATTTCTCACCCCGTGGCGCGCACGGACCGTGTTTCGAAGTATGATCCCGAAGGATTAATTGGCTTCTGTTTTGGAAGATCGATGACAGGAGCCCTCATGGCCTCTTCACTGGGCTTGGACTTTTCTCAAATGCAGCACATTTTCATTGTTGGAGATTTGCGAAGACCCGGTGCTGCCAACCCTGAGTGGCGATTTCATGTATCATTCGTAGTGCCTGATGAGCAGGGAAATCTTTGGGCACTTGATCCCATTATTCCCGAGCAGAGACCTGTGCTTCTAGGCCGTTGGATTCAATTTGTGCAAAGAACATGGGATCGAAAAAAGGACGCCAGACTCTATTTGACCAGTGGTTCTGCGGTCATGCCCAATTCATTAGAAATAATTAAACAGGATCGCAACTATCCGCTATTAATAGATATCGACTTCGACCCCAAAGAGTTTGAGGGGTTTCAATCGCACAAACGTATTGTTCCAGGCCAAGAGATTTTTACTTTAAGCCCTGAAGCGGAGAGAGATCACTTCTTGACACTTTATGAAGGGGATCAATCACCCTTTAATTTGCGGAGTCTCAACTTTGTGGACGGTCCTCATATCAATTTCAATGGTTATTTCTTGGAGCTCATCGATAGCTTTAAGGCGAATGACCCCAGTAAAAATCCATGGAAAATGAGCCCTATACCTCGATTACAGAGTATGGGAGGCCTCTCGGGCCGAATATTTGAACCTATAGACTTCCGAATGAATCGGTGTGAACAGAAGTTCTTTCCACGGGTTTTTTAATTTTCATACCATGCTTTGATTGTACCGGTGAAAGAATCTGGTGAAGCTCACTGGCTAGCTGGTGGTATTGAACCAGATAGTTGATGTAGATGGGATCCAGCTCTAATTTTGGATAAACAAAATGTTCATAGGACCTAGCTAGAACAACGTAATCCCGTCTCCTGTTGTTATGTTTTTTGAGACTCGGAAAGTAGCAGCACGGAACAAATCCCGCCTTCATAAGATACTCACAGCCCCAAACATCGCCAGCGTCATTAATGACCTCGATGTAATTGTAAGATTCATCTTTTAAAATTCGACAAACCTGCTGATAGACTTTTATGGGGTCGACATCGAGCTCAATCCTTTCGGCAACGACAGTCGCCATCTTTTGTGCCGGAAAGACTCGGACGAAGAGTTCAATGCTTTGTTCAGGATTAGTGATCAAGGTATTAGGTCTGTGAAAGGGGTAGAATGTTGTTGATAGAAAATTTCTCCTCTTCAATCGGTCAAAGCGGTGTTCGACAAAGCTTTTTGCCTTAATGAGTTCCAAGCGCTTTGGAGAATCGAGACTGATCTCGGGAGGATTATCAAGTGGTGAAATCGAAACTTCAGGTAGTTCACATTCGTCTCTGGCAATATTATAGAGATTTTTGAGGCTCGGGTGGATGGGATTGTCATTAATCCGGTCTTTTTCAAGGGTTTTATCATAAAAGTAAGCAATAAGAGCCGTGACCAGTGTGTGGTCTTCCTCTTTTCCGTTTGGAAAGATTCCAAGAACTTTAAATCCCAATTCGGCTGGAAGATTTTGATCTTGATCGAGGGGTCTAGAATTGGCCCAAAGAATATCAATGCCACAGCTGAGGGTGCCAATGTAATCAATCAGCAGTTTTAAAAAGGCTCGAGTTTTTTCACGTTTTTCTTTGCGATCCTCAAAAGAGACTAGGAGTCGCGAAATTTTTGCGATTCTTTGCGAGCGATCAACAAAGCACCATGCGAATCCAACGATCTGACCACCGTGCTCGAGAACCATCCAAAGTTGATCAGGAGCATTGAAGGAGTTTTGAATTCTTTGATAATTCGAAAAGAAGGCCGTGTCGAAGAGCGACTCGTCGGCGAGTTGATAAACCTTTTGAATCGCAAAAGTGTCCTCTTTTTGCGCTTCTCTAACGTTGTAGGACCCACTATATTCGCTCATCGATAATCCTTTTTGTTTTTCCGGTTCTTTGATCTCTTGGAATTTCTCCGCTTCGAAGAAAGTCGATTTCAAAGAACTTAAGGTAGCCTTCATCCATACGCTTTTGCAAATTTTGAACATTTTTAAAGAGTTGATCTTGGAGTTGTACTTTATTGGATTCTGTCCAAGCGTCTGACTCTAGGGCCAGTTTAATACCTTCTTGCCCTTTTTCACTCATCGCCCTGATTTGATATTCTGTGACGCCAAAATCAGAAAGAATGGGGTCCAAGTGTCGGCAGTCGATATTGAGCATGCCGATCGCTAGACTCTGATCAGAACGACCGAGATACTCTAGAACTCGAGATTTCCGACCACAAGAACAAAGCTCCGAATGTATTTTACCGAGATCACCGATATCATATCGGATGAGTGGAAAGGCAAATTTCTCAAGACTTGTAATCAAAATACGTCCGGCGAGGCCATCTTCGAGTTTCTGGCCATTTTCATCGACAATTTCGACATAGTTGAAATCGTCGACGAGGTGATGCATTCGCCCCTGTTGCTTTTCGCATTGAAAAGCGATTTGTCCACCGTCATTGGCACCGATAACACTCGCAATTCTTTTTGTGCCCAACTCTTCTTCGAGCCAAGCCCGATCGCTCTTACTGAGTGGAGAGCCGGCATAAATGAGTTTCTCTATTTGCATGTCTGGGTTGAGTGCTTTTGCTTCTCTTAAGAGAGGTAGAACAGATGTGGGTACACCCATAACCACGTTGATAGAAAATTGCTGTTGAATTTTACTGAACAGTTGAGCGTCACGGCTTCCGGCAAAAGAAAATGAAGTCAAACCGATCATCTTATTGATTTCGTCAAAAGAAACAAAGCCGCCATAGAGATCGCCGGCCAACATAAAGTTTGCCAAGCGATCGGTTTCTTCAAGGCCAGCCGATCGAAGAACTAACTCGCCATGGTTCATCATCCTCTTCCAGTCTTCGCCATCGTAAATTGAAAATTTCGGCTGTCCTGTTGAACCTCCGCTCCGAGTCACGTAGCCACCAGTCCAATTCTTTGTCGTCAAATTATTGCTCTGTGGAAAGTGATTTTGATCCAGTAGTTCACGGGTCAGAATCGGAAAAGTTTCGAGATCATCAAGAGACTTTAGGTCGCGAGTGGCAAGAATTTTTCCGTAGTATTCGGACTTCTTAGCATTCTCGCTCAGTCTTTGTAGTTTGACTTCAATGGAGTTCTGCAAATCTCCTCGCTCTGCAAAGTGACTGGACTGGTAATTGACTTGATGTACGGGTCGGTAACAAAAAGAGAGGTTCATCAACTGCCGTAGGTCGTATTGTCCATCGTGGGGGTCATCTATGGCTCCTGCTGCCATTTGTCCAAGGGGCATAATGCGAACAATTCCTGTCCCTAAAAACTGCGACCTATAGGATTCATACTCTTCGGGATGACATTCGAGCCCAAGGGTCTGTAGGTGGCCGCGAAACTGGGAGGCCTCTTTCTTAAAAGTTTCCAAATCCGCGGACATGACAATCCGTAAAGTCCGGTACAGGGGAGAGCTTTCGATTTCAGTTTTTTGCGTGCCCCAGAGTGTATAATGAAGTTCATTGAGAGGGGCTTTATAGTAACCGATTCCCATGGCCATTTCGAGTTCGGCAATGCTACGAAGTTTTTGAATTTCTACAGCACTCTGACTATCGACCTCACCCAAGGGCCTCGTTTTTTGCAGTTGATCAAGTTCGATGGTCAAGGCGTTAATGAGGCTCTTTGCAAGTTCTTGGGATTCGCAGTAAATCATTTGTGGAGCAGTACAAGCCTGTTGATCCCAAATAGAGAGATCGTCTGCAATTTTTTGAGCCAGCTCACCAGGGGTTTTCAATGTGTTTTTTGATATATAGGCCAGGCTGAGCTTTGGACCAAACTCGATCATTCGAATTCGGGCAGGAGTTCCGTTGCGATAAGCGGAGATGGCTTCATCTCCGCCCCAAACGACCAGTCCGTCGACCTGATTTTTGAGTGTATCGAGAACCTCTTTTTGTGACGATGAGTAATTAAAGGCCGCCACCGAAGAACTCAGTACACCTTCCTCATCCACTTCTTTTAGTGATTTAAGAAACAGTGGTAAGAAAAAGGTTTCTTGAGAAGACATTTTTAAGAGACTAATGTTAGAAGTCAAAACACCCTCAATAAATGACCCGAGTCCCGCCAAAAAGACATTGCCCGAGATAACGTGGAGGCAAACCCCTAGGGGGCTCCAGAAATACTCGCGCTTGCCGGGTTGATCTTTTAACTCACCTAAACGGGGATAACCCGTCAGTTCCGTTTCTAATTTCTTTCGCAGGGTTTCTGGATCTAGCATAAACTGAACGTGTTTCAGAGCCTCTTCGATCATGGGTCGCGAAAACCCAGTAATTCCTGGAAGCTTATCAAGGGCTTCTTTTCGATATGGAGAGTTTTCATCGCTCCAAAGTTTCTTTACTTTAGCTAGAACTGAAAAGCTTTTTTCGATGGGATAGGTGGCAAAAGTACTTTGTCTATCATAGGCCTGTTTGAGAATTTGTTCAGCCAATTCAACATCGATTTTATGAGAGTCTATAAACTTACCAAACAAGTACATCATTGGTGCTTCCTTTTCACAAGATCGTTAGCAGTGATGGCACAACCCTTGTGTTTGCTGAGGCCTCCTCTTCCGAGAAGACTAAAAGTCGGAGAGTTGTATCCACAGGGGCAAGCATCGCTATCGATTTTACCAATGTCAGTGGAAACGATAGAAAGATTGGGCATCATGGTGTTAAAGGGTGATATGAGTTCGATGAGTCCCGCCTCTTCCGGGCCAAGGGCTTTCATTGTTTTTGGATCTCGAATTATGATGCGATTGAAGTGGGGAATGTGAAACCGGTGGGCTTTGCATTCCATATAAGGAGAACTGTGTTCTGCCATCCCATAACCGTCGCGCACTCGATCGCCGGGGATTCCGAGCTTCTTAAAGACCAGTTCTCGAAAAAACTTTTTACTCACTTTTTTGTTTTCAGCGGCTTTCCAACCGCCACCAGTAAAAATAAATGAAGATGGGGGAAGGGAGAGATCCTCGTCCATGTACTCCAGAAACTCAAAGAGAAAACTTGGTATTCCGCTCATTCGCACGGGAAGTCCCTCGGCGATGAATTCCTTAATTTGTTCTAGGACTCGCGCTTTGTTAAATTCCCATTCTCCTTTGGCGTTTTTTTCGATAGCATAGACCACCTTTTTAGGGGGAGCGAACTGGGTTTGGTTTTTCACGCTAAAGGCGATACCTAAGTCTTTTGCCTGTTCAGGATTATATATGAACATTAAATAATTTGTATCTTCTTTACTGACAGCATTCTCAGACTCCCAGACCTGCCAAAGAAAGCTTTGCACTCGATCTAAACTCTCTTGATCGAACCAGACCTGAGTCTTTTGTCCGCGAGTTCCTGAAGAAGTCAGTTTAAGACTTTGATGTTTTTCGTCGCGACTCAATACGAGGTGGTACTTCATCGCCGTGACACCGATACTTGGTAAAGAATTGAGCTGATCCAGTGATTTTAAGTCACTGGGTTTAAAGCTTCGATTGTCGTAGAAATTCTTCATAACAGGATTATTGTTATAATGAAAGGTCGCGACTTCGCGGCAGGCATCGACAAAGAGCTGATTTTTTTCAGGAGTCCAGTTAAATGGATCGGAGTATTCGGCCAACTGATTTGCAAAAGTCATTTCCACTAGAGCCTCCGGTTTCTTTCGTAATTCTTTTTAATAATTTCTAAAAGTTTCTTCCCAATTTCGGTTGAGACTTGAATTTGCTCAAAACCAACGCGAGTTGGAGCAATTGCCTGAAGTCTAAGAGCGAGACGACTGCCGTATTCATAGGGTACGAATCCGGCGAAGAAAAATCCCTGTTCAGCAAGAAAGTCATAACATTGGGCGATTCCGGCTTGATCGAGAGGGACCTCAACGGCGACATATTGAAAGCCGTCAGACAGGGCGTGCTGATACTCCCTTCGAATGGTTTTTAAAATATCAAAGCTAGGCTGGTCAATTCGGTAAACAATAGCTTGTTGTCGTGGATGGATTTGTTTTGAAAAACGACCGACGCTGGGTAATGGGTAAAAGCGAGGTGTCGGGTGCCATTCAATGCCCAGCTCTTCGAGTAAAAAACCAAGGGTTTCGCCGATGTTCGAAGGTAACATAATGTTTTTCCCAAAGGGATACTCCTCTTTTGGAATAACACCAACGAGTAGGGTATAGCGATTCATATTGTCAGGGTCAGCCCCGAGCCCCAATCGCTCAAGACTGGCTTGATTCTTTTTAGACTGGCAGCCAACAAATATTGCAAGCTCCTTAACGCCGTAGTCTTTTATAATTCTCTGTGAAAAATTGTGGTTTGTTACGAAGTCAAAAAGACAGTAGCTCATTGGAATCTCTTGACTCATCTCCATTGTTTTAGAGAAAACCTGACTAAAAAGGCCTCGAGATTTAATTCTCGGGTCAACAACCCCCAATGAAGCTTCGTAAACTCGTGGGTTATCATTCCACCTTTGTAATCCCACATGCGCAAGAATTTGATTGTCTTCGTTTTTAGCGACAATACTTTCAAGTTCTTTATTACGTATCATCTCCCGAATGCGCTCGGGATAGTAAATGAATTCATTGATATAGTCGTAACCATAGGTCTGATAAAAGAGGCGCGACAGTTGACCGGCATCGTCTTCAGACATGGGCCCGATATGAATGCCCTCGTCACTCACTGATACTTGGTTGCCAGGGCACTGTTCGTAGGACTCAAGAGGACATGGAATTTTAAGAACCTGGCCGTCACGTCCTTGGTTTTCAAATTGGATGCCCTGGTGGGACGAAAAATTACTGCTGAAGACCAAAGGCTCGTTGCGATTGGTGATTTCAATAAAAAGTCCGTCATTTGATTTTTGGATTTTAATGGGGATGGTTCTTTCGTGGACACCACCGGGTCGCGAAAGAACCATAGAAACAGCAGAGTAGGCCTTTTCGCGAAGTTGATCGAGGGCCTTTTCGTCGCGACTGTGTCCAAGGTTTTGTGCCACGCTCATGATGGTTTCAACCGAAGTGTTAATAAAGCGCGACTCCGATGGTACTTCCATTTGAAATGTATTTCGAGATTCTCCACTAAATGGCATCAACAACCCTCATGAGTTTTCCTGTCCGCGGATTTCGAGGCAGACTTCCCTTTGCTAGAATTTCAATCTTCAAAGGGTGTATGGTTTGTTTCTTCAAATGGTCTGTGATTGTTGGTCTGGATGCTAAAATTGTTTCTTCCAATTTTTTGATAACATCTGAACCGACGGCCTCGGGATGATCGCTCTCAATGCGAATAATCAGTTGGTCTTTTCCGTCGAGTCGTCTTTTTTCCATTTGAATACTGCCAGAGAGTTCTTTAAAGGGAGTCACAATATTTTGAATCGAGTTGTAATCAACCGAATCGTAACCAATTCGCAAAATATCATCACCTCGTCCAAGGAGTTCAAATCGCGGCGTCGTTCTTCCGCAAGAGCAGTCATCGATCCAGCGGGCCCGATCGCCGACTTTGTAGCGTACAACGGGGGTCAAGGTTCTTACGAAGGGAGTGGCATAGACCATTCCGATCTCGCCTTTTTTGCACGACTTACCTGTTTCTTCGTTTACGATTTCGATGAAACATTGGTCGTCGTGACTGTGAAAGACTCCGGTCGGGCTGTGTTCACATTGATAACCGATATACCAAGTGTCTACGGTTCCGTAGCCGGGAGCCCCAATGACCTCTACGCCGAAATCACTTTTAAGTTCTTCTTTGTCGGCCGGGTAAATATGTTCGCCACCATAATAGACTTTTTTTATATTAATGCCGTCTAGGCCTAACTTCTTAGACCCTCTAAGAGCATTCAAGACAACACTCGTAATTCCCGTTAGACAGTTGACTTCATACAAGCGCAAGGCCTGATGGATGAAATCGACTGCTGTTTGATTAGAAAAAGGAAAGTTCATACAACCGTATTGCTGGAGCATTCGATTGATATGAATAAAGGTCATATAGAGGCCACCTACGGCAAAGAGGTTTCCAACTCGATCTTCGGCTCTGAGTCCCATGGCATAGAATCCTCGCGCATTGGGTAAGTTTAAATTTTCTAATTCGTCGTGACTAAAAAGTGTGGTTTTTGGAAACCCGGTGGTTCCTCCACTTTGAAAAACACTGTAGTCTCTCACTTCACGACTAAGAAGCTTAAAGCTAACCGGAGGAACCAGATCACGAAGGGTGTCCGAATCCATGGTGGGAAGTTTTGTAAGATCTGTTGGATTTTTGGGGTCGTAATCGGCCAAGCGTTCCTGATAGAAAGGTGAATTGTCTCGACAGCTGGTGATAAACTTTTTAAGGGACTCGCGGATGAAGTCATTTCTTCTCTCTTGGTTTAAACTTTCCCAAGAATCATAGAAGGGAGTATTGTCTTTATCCTTTAAAAAATTTGAACTCATAGGGCCTACCTCAATCAACGGGAAATCCAACAAAGCCTGAAAATCACTTTAGTTTCCGCTAAAAAAGTGAGCAAAAATGAAGCCATTAAAGGACGTGAAACTGAATTTTCAAATCAGCCTGAGAAAGGCTTTAAAGGCACTTGAGCCCATCAAATCTGAAATATTCTATGAAAAAATGAAAGGTACTCAGCGAAGAGGACCCATTTTAGAATTCATCGTGAAATTTATACTAAGACCTGGTAGGTCAGCACGGCCAAAATATAAGCGGCAATGGAGTATCCCAAGAAGGCGAGAATGGGTGTTTTGTAGCTCCCAGTTTCTCCTTTGATCACTGCTAAAGTCGAAACACATTGTAGAGCGATGGCGTAGAACACCAAAAGAGCAAGGCCTGCCGCCGGTTCCATTCCGCCACTTTGTAAGCGTTCAGCCATTCCGCCAATGTTTTCATCAGCGCCTTCAATCCCAAAGAAGGTACCCAAAGTTCCCACAAAAACTTCGCGAGCGAGAAAGGATGTTAGTATGGCCACACCCACTTTCCAATCGAGTCCCATGGGGGCAAAGACCGGTTCGATGGCTTGACCAATGGTTCCGAGATAGGATTCGTTGAGATTTCCAGAACCGTTTGGAAAATAACTGAGGAGCCAAACGATCACGGTCACCGAAAAAATCATCCCACCAGCTTTTACAACAAAGCTCTTTGCTGAATTAAAAGCATTGAAAAAGAGTGGTTTAAAGTGGGGAAGTCTGTAAGGAGGTAGTTCCATTATAAATGGAGCCTCGTCTTTTTCTCTACCCGAAAATCGATCGACCACAAAAGCAACAATCAAAGCTGTGAAAATTCCAAAGAAATAAAGGGCAAAAAGAGCAAGACCTCGGCTCCCAATCAATCCACCTAGAAACGCACTCGTCGGAATAAATGCGGTAATGAGGAGAGCGTAAACGGGTAGTCTGGCTGAACATGCCGTTAGGGGCACTGTTAACAAGGTAAGGAAGCGTTTCTTAGGGGATTCAATGGTTCGGGTGGCCATTATGGCCGGGATCGCACAAGCATGCCCCGAGAGATAGGGGATAAAACTCTTTCCCGAAAGCCCAAAAAAACCGAGGGGGCGATGGCATATGATCGCCGCTCGAGCTAGATAGCCACTGTCTTCGAGTAAACCGATGATAAAACTAAGAATAAATATTTGAGGAACAAACACCAAAAAAGCGCCAATTCCACCAAAAAGAGCATCACTAACGAAATCGGCAAAGACTCCCTTTGGAATAAAATTTAGGACTAATTCATTGAGCCAAAGAATTATTGACTCGGTACCATCCATCAAGGGTTCGGCCCAAGTAAAGATCGATTGAAAAACGATAAGCATAATAAGCCCAAAGAGAATCCCCCCAGCCCAACTGGATAGAAAGAAGCGATCGATACGATTTTGATTTTTAATAAAAAGATCTGGCTCGAGGCCGAACTCTTTGCGGATTTCACGACTAAAAGAAAGAAGGTTTTTACCCGTTCTGCTTTCGTTCTTAGACGGCACATAGAGTTCGAGTTGTTCAAAGCTGGCAAGTGCTTCTTGGAGTTCGTTAATACCTGTATTGAGTCGGGCCGATACGGGAAAAACAGGAGACCCCAATTTTTTGGCGAGTCCCTCAACATCAATGGATTGCCCGACTTTAAGAACCTCGTCCATCATATTGAGAACGAAGATAAAGGCCTTGTTCTTTTCTGCGGCTAATTGTTGGGCCTGAATTCCCATGCTGACTGAGCGTTCGAGGCGAGTCGCATCGAGAACGCACATGATGACCTTAACTTCATCAGAATCGGCCATCTCTTTAAATTTTTCGATGGCCACTTCTTCGTCTTTGGTGAGAGCTTCAAAAGAGTAAATTCCAGGGTAGTCAACATAGTCGATTCCCTTTGAAGAACCCTTTTTAATTTGGACGGTGACTCCCGGAAAATTGGCGACCTTTTGCTTCAGTCCCGTAAGGCGATTAAACAGAAGACTTTTGCCCGCATTCGGCTTTCCGACAATCAGAGCTGAGGCCATTAAGAGTCTCCACTGGCAATGTGAATTTTCTCGGCCAGGTCCCTCGAGAGTGAAAACACACAAGGACCGACCTGATAAACCCGAGGACTTCCAAAGGGAGTAATTTTCAAGCAAGTGACCGTTTCACCGGGCTCAAACCCGAGTTCTTGTACGCGGCGGAGGTGCTCTCCTGTGGTGATATCAAGTCGGCTGATTTGGGCTTTTTGACCCTTGCTCATATTCCAAAGACTCATGGGACGTCCTTTCGAACCCCCAGTTTTACTCTCACTTCGATTTTCTGTCATTAACTAGCTGATAATGAAAAAGACTTGATAATACAAGTCTTTTCAGTAGTTTATATTCTTTTCTTGTCGGCCAATAGAAGGCTTGGGGCCAATACGTCCCAAGCGTCTTTAAGATTGAGCTAATTACGGCCCTATTGATTGCGGCCAATAGCATTGCCGAAGATCGCTCCGGCAACTCCACCGATTAAAGCCCACTCTGGACTCTGTCCAAAAACGGCTCCGGCTGTAACGCCAAGGCCAAGTCCACCGAGTGTGTAGACACACTCGTCATCACAACGATTGTTATTCCAACCGTAGGTGTAGATGTTTGTTCCGTAGTAAGGGTTATAAACATAAGAAGCACCCGTGTGGATGAGGTAGCTATTGCGGACACAGTAGATATATGCGCCAACTCTAAAGATTCTGTAGTCGCCATAGCTGCGGCATGAGTCGTTATCGTAAACTACGAGGTTAGGTTCGTTGCCACCCGTACACTCTGCTCGAACATTGTTTCGATCGTAGAAATAGGCACCGCTACGAGTGTAACGATTGTTCTGTTGATCGTAGTAATAACCATCATAGGGGTTCACTCTAAGAGCTGAACAGTTAATCGTTCTCGTTTGTACAGGAGTTGGCGTTGCTTGCACAACAACCGTTGTAGGTGTGTTATTACCACTATCCTTGTTCCCGCAGGCGACTCCGAGTACCAAGACTAAACTGAGTAATGAAACTAGAATTTGACGTCCCATTTTACTATTTCCTTTTTCACAAATCATTTGGGTGGTGGGAACTCGAAGTACATACAGTCACAAAAACCACCTAGTTTCTTTTCCGTCTGTAACTTATGCATTCTCGATGCCAATTTGCTGACTCTCTAAGAGCGACTTCATTGCATTAGGAGAAAATTTGATAATAAAAATTCACTTTATCTATGAAAAACCTATAAACAAAAGTGACTAGAAAGAGCCCCGATTAGAATTTTCACAGATTTTCAGTCTTTAAACTACTAGAATGGAATCCTCGGTATTGATCGTAGAGGTAATATATTTCTTCCCCGAAGAACTCTCGTATTTCGTCAACGCTATGGAGATCTTCAAGGTTCGCATCGACGAGTTGTTGCAAGTCTCCAGCAAAGACCCTTGACCCCAAGTTATAGATGCCAGGAGTGAAGTAACTCCCAAGATCGGGAGTTGAAAAAGAACCTTCGGCTTGATTGTCCTTTGCTAGCAAATAGGTGCGTAGTTTTAAGTAGGCCATAAGTGCGACTTTTGCCTCATTACTTCGGCTCTGATTGAGTCCAAAAAACTCTCTTACATCTTTGTTGGAATAACTAGTGCCCTGAACAATATGAATTGTTTGTCCACTTCGCCAAATAATTTCGCGCAAGAATAAAACCATCCGTCCTAAGCCATTGCCAATGTCACCATACTTGTAAAAGACATCGGAGTTCTCCCCTGGAACAAAGAAATTTACGATCTGGGCGTCGGTTTTCCCTACCATTGAGAGAAAGCCGACTTTCCAGAAACCATCGATAGCGTAGTTGTGAACGGGATTATTCGAGCGTAAAGAAGCTTTTCCATAGGGATATAAGAGTAAAGCCCCTCCCTGCACAAGATGGCTATTGGCTTCGCGCATGGCTTTGAGGTTGGCCTTTTGTTTTTCCTCTTTGCTAGCTCCATCGCTAATGTTCACTGTAATGAAGTGTTTATGCAATTCTTCTGGGACCACGTCGAGAAGTGCCTCGTTCACAATGATTTTGAGGTCATCTCTTTGTTGAATAATAAAGTCGACAAGGGCAAGGGATTCGACGAGGCCAAAAGGGTGGTTCGAAACCATGACGAGTGGACCCGTTTCGGTGAGTTTTGCTCCGGGAATTCTTTGAACCTTGTAATCGATATCCATGGTCGAAAGAAAATCTCGGAAGTAGAGGTGGGACTCTCCGGGGTTGATCAGTCGTGCTTCATTGGATTTTTTCAAAAGATAGGTGTATCCAGAAACCCACTCAAGGGGTTTTCGCAGCCAGGCTTTGAAGGATGTAACCAATCGTGATTTGAAATTTGAGGGGCTATTTGGGTCATAATGGACTTCTTGAGCTCGGAGGCGACTTTTGGAAACTTGGACTTCTATTTGCGGAAGCTGAGTAAAAAAATCTTCGCATTTGAAAGCCTCAGCCATGGCCACGTGAGCCTGAAAGAAGATGGCAATCGCAAGCATAAAAAGTGCATTTTTTTTCATTGAAAATCCCTGAGTCACCACGTTTGTGAATGGGGAATTGCAAGGCCTATGCCTCTCTAGGACGACTATTGAAACGGCAGGACCAGAGGTTCGAAGACCTATTGACGAAGATTATAGATGTATCAGGTTTTAGCCTTCGTCAAAAAAATTGAATGAGCGCTTAGAAAAGTTCTCTTATATCGGGTAGATCTTGTTCGAGCTGGAGGTGAAGAAGTTGGGCAAAACCATCGAGGGCAATAATTGAATTGCTTTCGGCGTCACCGGAGCCTATGGAGTGAATTCTTTCAACAAAATCTTTATTAACCCGAATCACTTTACGGTAAGCCTCTTCAAAGTGTTTCAATTCAAAATCGGCCTCTTCACCATCTTTCATATTAAAATATTGTTTGAGGAGATAAAAGCCAAGCGAACGAACAATTGTTTCATCGACATTAGAAAAGGGTAGATGGAATCGAGCCATGGGGCGAAGGAAATCCATATTGGGGCAGCTACTCGTCGCAAATACGATTCCAAAAAACGAATAAAGTCCATCTTGGAGACTTGTTTTTTTCTCGTAAAATCGCTCCTCAGAAGTCACGCGCACATGGACCTTTACGTAGCTCTTTTGATCTTTGTATTCTTCGAGGTAGGGAGAGAGATTTTTTGCAACAGGGCAGTACTGATGCTTCGACTCATCCAGAGGGCAATCTTTGCATTTTTTGTAGGATAAATGGGTCCACTCTGGTAGCTGAGATTCATCTATGTTACTAAGTATAAATCCAGTTTTATCTGAGAGTTGGAGGGTGTAGGATCGCTTTGAACCATCTTCGAACTGAAAATCATAGATAAATTCTGTACTCATAGGAATAGTTTAGATTGAATAAACAAAAGAGCAAGCTCATCTTCCGAATCCTTTTTGTACTTGGCCCGGTCGCCCTGTTGAATACGCTTTCCTGCCGGAGTCAGCCCGACCTAAAGCCAGATGACTCCGTATTTATTCTGCCAGAATCTGAGGCTCCAGTAGCGAATAAAAACTTTGAATTGAGAGAGTCTCTTGTCATGGGAACGAAGGCGCAAATTTTTATCGATAAGAGAAGTCGTGAAAAGATTCCTTTATTATTTAAGGCCTTTCAAAAAGTAGAGAATTACTATTCTAATTACAGGCCAGACTCCTTACTCATGCGTTTCCGAAAGAATGCTGAAATAGCTTTACCTCCTGATTTTACAAAGCTCCTTAATATTTCAGAGAAAGTTTGCCGTGAAAGTCATGGTGTATTTAATGTCAAGGTCGCACCACTGACCGAAAATCTTTACGCTTTTAATAGGGGCGTTCGAAAAAAGAAAAATACCGAGGAGCTCATTCGATTTAAGAAATCGGCGACTCACCAAGTAGATGAAGTCTGCTCGATCGATATAAAAAATGAGGCTCGACTCCTGGATTTTGGTGGAATCGGTAAAGGATACGCTTTGGATGAAGCTCGGAAGATCATCGATGCAGCAGAGAAGGCTCTTTTAAAAATTAGTGGTGATATTTATTGTTCTCACCGCTGTCACTTTAATATTCTTTGGCCCAAATCTGTACAAGGAAATCGGCAAAAAGACTTTCAGAGGAGCTATGTTACCTGTCACCCAGGTAGTACCATCTCCACAAGTGGTAATTATAATATCTATAGAGGTACTTCAAAAAATAACCACCTCCTCGATTTAAAAAAAGGGCACTCCCAGCAAGGTACAAGTTCAATGACGGTGGTGGGGCTTGGTTCGAGTGCGCGTATCGATGGAATGACCACAGCATTGAGTATTATGGCACCAAAAGTGAGGCGGGAAATTCAGTTTAAAAATATGGCCTGGCTTCATATCGATCAGACCGGTACCATAGAAACATCTAAGAATTTTAAACAGTTTTTTTGTTCTCCCTAGGGATCGGTATGACTAGGTAAAAAAGTGCTCCCCAGTAACCAAGCTGAAACAGCGTGGAGCTTATCAACTTTAAATCAGAGTAAAAATCCATTTTTATGCCACTAAAAAGTGTGGGTAAAAGTCCAATTAGAATATTCGCCAAAGAGAGAATCAATACTAGGACAAAGAGTCTAAGGCTTTGCCGCATTCTTCTCGGGTAGACCACTCCGAAATGAAAAACGATAAATAGGAAAATAGGAATGACGAAGAGGTGGTGACTTTGACTTTCAATCCAGAACTCAAAGCTCGGTAGGTCTGACCTTTGAGTAACATAATAGCTGTTGAGACTGATAAATAGAGATGTAATTCCTTGAAGAAGAAAACAAATGATAACTGGAATGATGAGCCAGCTCGATTTATTTTTCACCTTGAAAAGCCTTTTTGTAAAAGAGATGACTGGCATTAAGGCTCAAAATGAGCCACGAGATGATGACTGCAAAAAAGGTGAGGCTCTTTAAAATCGAAAGTAAGTAGATCGACCATGCATACAGAAGAAGTCCGAAGAAGCAGTGAAGAGCCGAGCTGCAAAAATAGATAAATAGAACTCTTCTGATTAGTGATGAAAGTGATTTCTGTCTGAGAAAACAGCCGACAAAGTTCAAGCCCGCAACGAGCAAAATAAAAATTTGAATATGATAATGGGTGAGGGCTTCAGAAAAAACTCCCGGATCGAGAAAGAGGGATTCATTGCCGGTAACATGGGTAAGACTCTCCAATGGCAAAATGCCCAAAGGGTTTTGCATTAGGACAAGGCCCGGAGTGATCAAAAGGAGTAAGATGTTGAACACCATGAGGTACTGACTCATCAGTTGATCGTGGTGGGGTATATGGCTTTTATAGGCTTTCACCTTAAAGTCCTGCGGATGAAGTCTTCTGATGGAGACTGAGGGCTTCGTTTTCTGCTTCTGTTGAAGGTGGCTTTACTAATTTATTAAACAAATAAGAGGCTTTTTTTCGAGCCCGATCAACGGCATAGGAAGTCAGTGTCGCTCCGGTTTGCATAGAAATTTCCCTGCCCAATTTTTGGCTCAGGTTTTTTGCAGAGTTCAGAAAGGATTTTTTGGGTTGGTACTCTTTGGGCTCAAAAAATGCGAGAATTTCTATGGATTGAATTTTTCCCGATGGAGAAAAGATAAAGAGGAGAGCTTGATTTTTTGTTCTGACCCGATGGCTATCAATGAGTCCGTAGCCGAGAATTTTTTTATTCTTAACAGCTTTAAAGCTTTGCAAAAATGGGCGCACGTCTTGCTTGAGATTAAGGCTCTTTTTAAGGTAGGCACGCATCTCGGGCGATACGATCTTTGTATCTTTTTCGATGGACTCACAAGAGAAGTATTCACAAGTCAAAGCCTCGGGAGTGGAAAAATTCCCCAAGGCTGACTGACTAAAACAAATAGTTAGCAAAGATAAAAGAAGGCGGACTTTGATGTTTTTAGAAAATAAAGCCAAGGCCAACTTTTGTAGAATCAATGGTATCTCCACTTTTTTCTTTTAAGTTCTCATGCTCGACTTTAACAACGACCTGTTCTGTTGGATAGTAGTTAAAACCGAGGTTAAAGCTCGTCGTTTCGAGAGTTTCATTCTTGGTAATACTGGGGTCGACGCTATCATGAAGATTTAGAAAGTTGTAGTGAAGAAATAGGTTCAGCTTCTGTCCGTCGTTGACACCGAGGAACTGGAGAACGTCATATTCTAAAGTAGCGTAATAACCGACAGATTTCTCGCCAAGCCCCTGTCCGGTCGCTGTGAAAATTTTATCGGTATCACTAAGGCTCCCCTGGGCAAAAAGGAAAGATAGCCTGGCTCCCCATTTTTGGAACTGACCGTGAATTTCGGAAATACTAAGGTTGGCGTCACCAAGAGCCTCGTTACCTTGTGCAGAATTTCCAGAAACAATACTGCCTCCGATAAAGCCAAAGTCATCAATATTGTAGTCGAAGCTGAGATAATAGACGTGATCATTGGCTGTGGCTTGGCCGCCTTTTTGTCGTCCACCGCGAATCCAACTTGATGCCGAGTAGTTAGCGGCATTAGGCGCTGTCATTAAGCCGTAAGAGTACTTTAGATCACCCCAGGTGTTATAGAAATTAATTCCATTTTCGTGCCACGTGCTAGGAATGAGGAAGCGTTCGGTTCTTGGGCGATCCACCATCGGAAAGAAGATTGGCTCATGGCTGGTGTTGACGAGTCCGACAGGAATAAAGAAGTGACCGATTTGAACGCCATAGTTCTCCCAAAAATTATAGTCGAGATAGAGAAGTTCGATGACGACCTGGTTGGAGTGTTCAAATTCAATTTCAGAGTTTAATGAGAGGTTTTCAGTAAAACCATAAGAAATGTAGGGGACGAATCGATAGACATCGGTCGTTTGTCCAACCTTAGTGGGGTCGCTATCGCCAGAGGCTTTACGCCAGACGACTTCGCCATAGCCACCAATAGTAACATTACCTTGTTTGGCCCCTAGGTAACGAGCCCCTTGGGCTTTTCCGAGATCCTGCGCCGTTTGTTTGTCTCCGGCCGCCTCGGTGAGAGTCTGCACTTTCTTCTCGAGAGCGTCGATCCGACTCTCGTGGGTGGAGTTGGCATGAGCGTGAGTAGTGATAAATAATCCAAATAGAACTAGAGTTATGGTTTTCATAAGTTTTCTCCCTTGATCTTTGGTAGCAATTTCAGGGGGATGGGGCCATAAAATTCAGTAATTTCGGTTAGTTGAATAGTTGTTGAGAGGATTCTGCAAGTTTGATGAAAAGTGCTTGAATCCCAATTGAGAATTGGGTTATTTTGACTCCCTCAATGTAATTAAGGAGAATTGATGGCTAAGCACAAGAAGTCTGAGCGTAAAAAAGAAATCGATCGTCGCCGTCGTCGTCGTAAGAAGCGCTTGAAAGAGCGTACGAAGGAAGAAAGACTAAAGTGGTCGAAATAAAAAAAGCCAGCGTTGAGCTGGCTTTTTTTATTTGTGGTTTCGCTATCACTTAATCGAGTCCGAGTAGACTCAATCTAAAGATAGCGAAACGCCTCGATTTATTAGTTATAGCGATGGATCAAGTGATATCCAAACTGGGTTTTTACCGGAGCTGAAGTTTCACCGACACCAAGAGCGAAGGCGGCATCCTCAAATGGCTTAACCATTTGGCCTTTAGTGAATTCACCTAAGTCTCCACCTTCTTGGGATGAAGGGCATTTTGAAAACTTCTGAGCAAGAGTTTCGAAAGTTTCACCTTCGCCAAGTTTTTTAATCAAATCCTGTGCTTCGTACTCTTGTTCTACCAAGATATGCTTTGCTTTAACTGAAGACATAAAGTCCCTCCAATATTGATTTTTGAGGCTTCAGGGCTATCAGAATTTTGCAATCGGGTCAAAAGCTTAGGTGCCAGGCACCAAATGGTAGCTCTAGGGCGTCGATTAAGTTGAGCTGGAGGAAGAGAGATTCTCCTTATGGCCCTTTATTGGTGAGTAGGCTCGACACTGGTCTTTTTTTGGTCTGTTCACACTGTGTCTGGCCCCTTTTTTTGTAGAGAATTTGATAGGATGGAGTCAGGTAAGGAGCTAGTGATGTCGGATCTTGACGGGAATTCAATTTGTTTAAGTCGCAGTTTAGAGGCTCTTTTGCGTGATCATCTCGACGACAACCAGAAAGACCTAGTGTTTAAACGCTTGGATCACCATATTAAGAATTACAAAGCGCTAAAAGAAAGAAATCCCAAACGGGTGGCCGAGTACTTTCAAATTTCGATGGATCAGCGTCTCGACCAGCAAATGGAAAAGCAAAAAGAACTAAGTGCCAAAAT
>JAUHWN010000040.1 GCA_030424665.1 Bdellovibrionia bacterium
GACAGGATCTTGTTTTCGAAACCCTTAAGCGTGCCGCACGTTTAGGCGACATTTTTGGTGATGGAGTTTTAGAAATCCTGCCTGATGGCTACGGATTCCTTCGCTCACCCGATTACAACTATTTACCAGGACCCGATGACATATACGTCAGTCCTTCGCAAATTCGTCGATTCGGTCTTCGTACAGGTGACACGATCAGTGGGACTGTTCGCCCACCTAAGGATGGTGAAAGGTATTTCGCTTTACTCAAGGTTGAAACTCTCAATCACGAAACCCCTGAGGCAGCTAAAAAGAAAATTCTTTTTGATAACCTCACACCTCTTTACCCTGAGAATAGACTCACTCTCGAGCATGTTCCTAATGACTATACGACTCGAGTGGTAGATCTCATGGCGCCCCTTGGAATGGGCCAGAGAGCATTGATTGTAGCTCCGCCAAGAACTGGTAAGACCGTTCTCCTGCAGAACATTGCCAATGCAATTTCGACCAATCACCCAGAAGTGAAACTGATAGTCCTTCTCATTGATGAACGACCTGAGGAAGTGACTGATATGATTCGCTCGGTAAAGGGTGAAGTTATCAGCTCGACTTTTGACGAGCAACCAACCAGACACGTGCAAGTTGCTGAAATGGTTATTGAAAAAGCCAAGCGTTTGGTTGAACACAAACACGATGTTGTCATTTTACTCGATTCGATCACTCGATTGGCTCGAGCTTACAATACAGTGGTTCCGCCATCTGGAAAGATTCTTTCTGGTGGTGTGGACTCCAATGCCCTTCACAAGCCAAAGCGCTTTTTTGGAGCGGCTAGAAATATCGAAGAGGGTGGTAGTTTAACGATTATTGCTACGGCCCTTGTAGATACCGGATCTAGGATGGATGAGGTTATTTTCGAGGAATTTAAGGGGACAGGTAATGCTGAGATCCACCTCGATCGCAAGCTTATGGAGAAGCGTATCTTCCCATGTATGGACATTAACAAGTCAGGTACGAGGAAAGAAGACTTACTCATAGATAAGGGAGACCTCAACCGACTCTGGATTCTTAGGAAAGTCCTAGCTCCAATGAGTGTCGTCGATAGTATGGAGTTTTTGATCGATAAGCTCGAAAATACCAAGACTAACGACGAATTCCTCAAATCGATGAACGGTTAGTCAACTAAATATGGGTAATTACTTAGTTTTTAATCAGCCCCCTATATTTAGGTTTAAGCTTTTGTTAAAACCCTAGGTATGGGTCTAGGTTGTGGATAACTCAGTGGAAATTGAGGATAAGCTCATTTTTTTTGCGCAAAAACACCTTATTTTTCACTTGGTGCTCGACTTTTGAGCAGGATTGGCATATAGTCTTGCTCTATTTTTTGAGAGGATCGTGCGATGAAAAAAGATATTCATCCTAATTTTAGAGAAGTTGTTTTTCGTGATGTTTCTTGTGACTTCATGTTCTTAACCAAGTCTACGGTTGAAGCCAAAGATACGGTTGAATTTGAGGGTAAAACCTATCCCGTCGTTAATGTGGATATTTCAAGTGAGTCTCACCCTTTCTTCACAGGTAAGCAAAAGCTTGTCGATTCTGAGGGACGTGTTGAGCGCTTTAAGAAGAAATTCTCTCGCTACCAGAAGAAAAACTAGATTCTTTGCAAAATCTATGGAGCCATTCATAATTGTGAATGGCAATGTAAAAAGCCGCCACTTGTGCGGCTCTTTTTTTGGATTTTATTATGTTTTCAAAACTTGATGACGTTGAAAAACGTTTTGAAGAGCTTAATCATGAGCTTTCAAATCCTGATGTGACGAGCAACCAAGATAAGTACCGCTCTCTAATGAAAGAAGTCTCTGATCTAGAGCCTGTTGTTAAAACCTATCGAGAGTTTAAATCAGTGAGTAATGACATCGCTGGCTCAAAAGAAATCCTAGAAAATGAATCAGACGAGGAAATGAGGACTCTTGCTAAAGAGGAAATTTCTGAAAAGGAAAAGGCTC
Organism: Bdellovibrionia bacterium; assembly: GCA_030424665.1. Lineage (GTDB taxonomy): Bacteria > Bdellovibrionota > Bdellovibrionia > Bdellovibrionales > JAGQZY01 > JAUHWN01. The sequence continues at coordinate 1,983 of JAUHWN010000040.1, forward strand.
TTGAGACGCTCGAGTCAGAGCTTAAAATTCTTCTCCTTCCTAAAGATCCTAATGACGATAAAGATATCATTCTAGAGATTCGAGCTGGAGCCGGGGGAGATGAGGCCTCCCTTTTTGCTGAAGAGCTTTTTAAAGCATACACTCACTTCGCTTCGACAAATGGATGGCGCGTCGATTTAATGTCAATCGCCGAGGGAAATGCAGGCGGATACAAAGAAGTGATAGCGAATATTTCTGGAGACCGTGTCTATTCAAAGTTGAAATATGAAAGCGGTGTTCATCGCGTACAGCGAGTTCCAAAAACAGAATCCCAAGGGCGTGTACATACTTCGACTATCACCGTGGCAGTTATTCCTGAGGCTGAAGAGGTCGATGTTGAAATCGACAAAAACGATATTCGCATCGATGTCATGCGAGCTAGTGGAGCCGGTGGCCAGCACGTTAACACAACCGATTCAGCGGTCCGGCTGACTCACGAGCCGAGCGGAATCGTGGTCTATTGCCAAGAAGAAAAGTCTCAGCACAAAAACAGAGATAAGGCCTTCAAGGTTCTTTATGCGCGCCTAAAGGCCATTGAAGAAGAGAAGGCCATGAAAGAAGCTTCTGATGCTCGGCTTTCGCAAATCGGAACGGGCGATCGTTCCGAGAGGATACGAACCTATAATTTTCCGCAATCCAGACTGACGGATCATCGAATTGGACTTACAATACACTCTTTAACAGAGGTCATGGGTGGTCACCTTGAAAACGTGATAGAACCTCTTATTGCTCACTTTCAAGCTGAGGCACTTAAGGCTCAAAAGGATCACTAAGATGCAAGTCACAGAAGTCCTAAATCGCACCATTGGTTTTTTCAAAAAAAAGGGCTTTGAGTCAGCGCGGTTAGAATCTGAGCTTCTAATTTCTTCAGCCCTTGGTTGGCAGAGAATCGATCTTTACTCTAAATTCGAATATCCACTAAGTGCCGATCAAATGAATGCGTGTCGGGAACTCGTTAAGCGCAGGACCGATGGGGAGCCCATTGCCTATATACTGGGTGAAAAGGGCTTTTACCAAGATGACTTCAAAGTGGGCCCGGGAGTACTAATTCCGAGGCCTGAGACCGAAACTATTGTTGATGAGGTCGAAAAGCTAAAAAGTGAATTAGAAGGTGAAATTCTAATTTTTGATTTTGGTTGTGGTAGTGGATGTTTAGGTCTTTCACTATTACGTGTTTTACCGGGTGCTCGATTGGCGGGTTTTGATATTTCGGAAACTTGTGTTTCATATTCAAAGGAAAATGCCGAAGCTTTAGGTTTAGAATCTTCCAGCGGGTTTTTTAAGAATGATGTGGCAAGCGTAGATTTAAATGACTTGGCCTTGGAGGCTCCTGATCTTATTGTGGCTAACCCTCCTTACATTTCCAAAGATGACCCTGAAGTGGCCGAAGATGTAAAAAGCTTTGAGCCAAGTGAGGCCTTGTTTTCGGAAGATGATGGCCTTGCTCATATTAAACATTGGGCATCGAAGGCTTCAGAATTACTTAAGCCGGGTGGATATTATTTTTTTGAAATCGGTCATAGACAAGGTCAAGTTTGCAAAGATTTACTTGAGCAAGATCTCGGTTTTTCACATATTGAAGTGATAAAAGATTTGTCCGGAAAAGATCGAGTTATTAAAGCTCAAAAGGAATTGAGGTAGTCATGGATAAAATGTTAGTTCAAGGTGGCAATAGCCTCAGAGGTGATGTTGCGGTTAGCGGAGCAAAAAATTCAGCACTTATTTTAATGTTTGCCTCCCTTCTCGCTGAGGGAAAGCATGAATTGACAAATGTTCCTAACCTTATGGATGTTCGCTCGGCGAAAACTTTGCTCGAAGCGCTCAACTGCAAAGTTGAATTTTCTAACGGAAGACTTTCAATCGATGTCAGCAAACCTGAAAAGCTTGTTGCTGAATACGACCTCGTACGAAAAATGCGAGCTTCAATTTTATGCCTAGGACCCATGTTAAGTAAATATGGCGAAGCCTCAGTTAGTTTACCTGGCGGCTGTGCTATCGGATCTCGCCCCATTAATTTACACCTTGAAGCTCTAAAGGCGATGGGTGCTGAAATTGAAATTGATAAAGGTTACGTTCACGCGAAATGTCCGCGTCTTCAGGGTACTGAAATTCTTTTTGAGTTTGCAACTGTCGGTGGAACCGAAAATGTGATGATGGCTGCAAGTCTTGCAGAAGGTGTAACAACTATCGAGAATGCAGCTAAAGAACCTGAAATTGTCGATCTAGCTAATTACCTCAATAAAATGGGCGCGAAGATCACTGGAGCAGGTAGTAGTATTATTCGCATCGAAGGTGTCGAGAAGCTAAATGCGACCGAACATAGAGTGATGCCCGACCGTATCGAGGCGGGAACTCTGGCTATTGCGGGTGCGATTACTTCGGGAGACATCGTAATTAGAGATTGTGAGCCTCTTCATTTAGATGCACTTTTGTCAAAATTAAGAGACACGGGAGTTGGAGTTCACGTAGAAAGCCAGTCCATAGCCATTAAAGGCGTTAAAGAGTGGAGAGCTGTGGATATCACAACGGCTCCCCATCCCGCTTTCCCAACAGATCTTCAGGCCCAGTTCATGGCCTTTATGACTTTGGCGAATGGAACTTCAGTCATTTCAGAAACGGTTTTCGAGAATCGATTCATGCACGTTACAGAGTTAATTCGTATGAATGCGGATATAACACCCAAAACCAGGGTGGCAGTCGTCCGAGGAAAACCTGGTGGCCTGGTAGGGGCTCCAGTCATGGCAACGGATCTAAGGGCAAGTGCGAGCTTGGTACTCGCTGGTTTGGCGGCCAGTGGAGAGACTGAGGTTAATCGAATTTATCATCTTGATCGAGGGTACGAAAAGCTGGAAGAAAAGCTATCCAAACTCGGTGCTAAAATAAAGAGAATCAAAGAATAAAAAAACCTCGACTTCGGAGGGGTTTGAAGTCGAGGTGAAAAAAACAAGAGTCAACTTTCGGAGGGGGATGAAAGAGAGACTCTAAAGATTGCCCGTATTACCGGGCAATTTTGGTTTTAGACGTATCATGTGAGTAAGGTGTTTTCGCGTGGGAGCTCTCAAGGTTAAGAGCATCTGATTTCGCCAAGCCGGAAATTAAAAGAACAATAATTATGTAGGTAACAATCAAAATCGTGCGTAACATCCAATCCTCACCTCTTTAGAAAAAGCAAGCCAAGTGCCAATGTATCAGGGTGAAACAGCCTTAATTTCATTTTCAAATGCAAAATAATCCCTTTTAAGGGTTCACTGGTATAAGGCTGGGATTAAATTCTCTGGAATAGCTAAAAATTTATGATTATCGTATACTTAGCCTCTGGTTCCTGAATGGTGCTAAAACCCAAGGTGGAACTGGAAAAATCGAAGTTTTACATTTGTAACGCTGCGAATTAATTTAAGTTTTTAGTACAATAGGGTTATGGCTGATAAAAAAATTCGTTGGCTTGTAAGAGATCCAGACGGAAAAATATATGGTCCGCTTTCAACCGAGCGAGTCCTACAACAAATCAGTGCCGGTTTTTTTAGGGGTGAAGAAGACGTCAGCCTCTATCCCAATGGCAAATGGATTTCTATATCAGTCGAACCACAGTTCTATGACCAACTTCTCGATGTTCTAGATAGCGAAATAAAAAGCAAATCTAAACAGCCCGAGAAACCAAAAGACACGCCCAAAGAAGATGTGAAAGAAATAAAACTTGGCCCCGAAGTTAGTAAAACCGGCGAGCCACCGGCGGGATTTGAGCGGGGAAAGGCCCACGCTGAAGTTCAGGATCACCAGGCCGATACCTACGGTGGTGTGGAGACCGATGAAGTCGTTTCGCGAATGGATTACGAAGAATCCGAAGCTGAGGATGATGAAGAGGTCATCGAGTTAACCGATGTCCATCAAATCGAAAAAAGAGAAAAAGTTAAAGCATCTCGCCTCCCACTTCTTGTTTTTGCGGTTCTATGTATAGCCATCATTAGTCTTCTTTTTATTAAAGAAGACGACAGCGTAAAAATAAGACTGCTTCCTACTTCAGATAAAAAGCGAGATATGAATAATCAGCAAGTGGCAGTAAAATTTCAAAAAGCCATCGGTTTTTTTGAGCTTGATACTCACAATAATTACAAAAGAGCTCAGAGCGAATTAGTACAAATAGTTGATAGTCAAACGAGGGTGCCAGACCCATACGAACTTCTTTGTATGACCTATCATTATTTGTGGCCGTTTTCTTACCAGGATTCAAAAGATATAAATACTATTAAGACGGTAGTTAAGAAGATTAAATTGATAAATCCAACTTCACGAGCGGCAGTCGTATGTACTATTGTTGAATTACTTGCTGTTGGTCGCTACCAAGAAGCTAGTGGTTTATCCTCTAATACCCTACGATCGTTTCCCCAATACGTATTTGTGAATCAAATTTACGGTGAATTGTTGGCCGCTCGAAAGCAATATGAGACGGCTAAATACTACTTTAACCAAGCCAAGGTCCTTTGGAATAAAAAGCCGCCGTGGCTGGGTCCTAAGGTACACGAAGCGAGAATGTACACCAAAATCAAGGGACCTGATGAACAGCAATATATGTCCTATGCGTACCGACTCTATCGTGAAGTTCTGAAGGCCAATAATAATCACTCAGTAGCCAAGGTTGAATTAGGAAAAATCGAATTCGATTATTTCAAACATGTGGATAAAGGTTTGTCCCTGGTAAAAGATGGTCTTAATGGTGTCGAACGTCTGCCTAAATCAATTGAAGTTGATGCTTTTGTTACGCTCGCCAAGATTCACAAGCGCCGTAATGAGCGGCAAATTGCCCTTGAATATGCGCAGAGAGCTTTTTCGATTAACTCCAGCAACAGAGAGAGTAAAGACTTAATTGTCGAACTTGGGGGAATGGAGAAGCTGAGAAACACTAAAATGAAGGACCGCGAACTTCTTTATGTCGGAGATCAGTTCGTAAAGGCTGGAGATTGTTTTGCAGCCCAGGCGGAATTTAAAGCGGCATTCGAAGTCGATTCTACGAATGGTATAGCCGCTATGAAGGCTGCGAAATGCCTATGGGAGCTCAATCAGAGTGAAGAAGCCATAGTATGGCTAAAAAAAGCGGTTCAAGCAGATCCGAAGCTGACCACAGCCTATGTTCTTTTAGCCGATTACTTTAGTCAGCGCTTTGACTACCTCAATGCGGTAAAAGTTTTAAAGAAAATTCGACGTATTAACCCCCGCAGTTATGAAGTTTACAGGGGATATGCTTTGGTTCAGCTCAGGCGAAGAAATTTTAAAGGGGCCGTAGTCTCGGGGTCAAAAGCCCTTCAACTTTACGAAACTGATGTGGATACTCTTTTGATTTTGGCTCGAGCCTATATGGGGGTTGAAGAGTACAACGATGCTTTAAAAATGATAAGCCGAGCCATTGAATTAGATAATAACAACGTCGACGCTCACTGCATTTATGCGAAGGTCATTGCGGGTCTAAGAGGTCCTAGTCGTGGTATTGATTATCTTCGCAACAAGATCAACGACTATCCTAAGATTTCAGCTTATCGCGAAGCTCTTGGCGATATTTACCGGACTGAAGAAAACTTCAGGATGGCCAGTGATTTATATAATCAAGTTGTTCAATTAGAACCGAATAATAAAAAGGCTTTTCTTAAGCTGGGAGAGATCATTCAACAAGAAAGTCAGTCTCGGTCATCAATCAATCGAGCACTGGAAATATATTTGCGAGCTGCAGCCCTCGATCCTTCCGATGCTAATCCCATCTTTCTTACTGGTAAGCTCTATTTAGATATTCGAAAATACGGATTAGCCTTAAAGCAGTTTAGGAGAGTTATCGAGATTAACCCGCGCTTTCCTCTTGCGCATTTCTATGCTGGTCAGGCAGCCCTGGAGTTACAACAGTATCCAGAAGCGTTGGAATACTCTAAGGCCGAGAGAAACATCAATCCAGGTTTAGCCGAATCATACTTGTTGGCCGCCGACGCTTATTTTCGACTTAAACAATTTCAAAATTGTGCTGAAGAATATCAAAAAGCCACCTCACGAAGTCAGCTTGGCTCTATGGTCTACGTCAAACTAGGGCGTTGTTACCGCCTGGCCGGCGCTCTTGATTCTGCTGTATCTTCTCTCAAATTAGCTTCAGTGCAAGAGTCGGGAAACCCCCTAATCTACCTAGAGTTCGGAAAGGTATATGAGATGCAGGGAAGTAACGATGCGGCCATAGAGGCTTTCGAAAAGTACCTTGCATTAGCCCCCAATGCCCCGGACAAGAGTCGTGTTACAGCAAAAATTCGCGCACTAGCTAATTGATTTTCCAATGCCTTGATTCGTGTTAGAGTCATGAAGAGAGGTGTGTAATGAGCGGCTTATCTTCAAAAATTCAAATCCACTTTAAAAATTCATCCGGTTCATTGTTTTTATTTGGCTTTAGAGTCATCACTGGAGGGATGTTGGGGCTCAGTTTTGCCCTGATCGGTGATGAGCTGGTTAATTACGGCCTTTTCATGTTTCTTTTCGTAATCACCGCAATCGCGCTCAGTTTTTTGCGAGTTTCTCGCCATTGGAGCGCGGTTTCCGTATTTGTTTTTAATCTTATTTGCGTTCTTTTAGGCATGCTGCTAAGGCTTTATATCGTAGTCGCCCCAGGGGCCTGAACCGAGCAAAAGGTATCCTAAATGATAGATATTCGTCTTTTAGAAAATGATTCTGATTATCGTGAAACTGGTAAATCACCTGCTGAGTTTTACCGTGAAGTATTAAAAAACCGCAAAGATGATTCATCGAAAGTCGACCGCCTCCTTGGCCTCAATAAAGAACGAAAAGAAGCGATTACTGAAGTCGAAGGCTTAAAGGCTGAACAGAAAAAAGCCAGCCAGGAAATCGGAAAGCTAAAAAAAGCTGGTGAAGATGCCAGTGGAGCCATGGAAGCCGTAGCGAAGCTTAAAGAACAGATAAAGTCTCTCGAAGAAAAAAGTGAGATCAAACAAAACGAAGTAAATCAGTTGTTAGCAGAGCTTCCCAACTTCTGTCACCCAAGTGTGCCTGTCGGTCAGGACGAAGAAAGTAATGAGATTGTAAAGACGGTAGGGGAGCCTAACTCTTTTACTTTTAAAGCAAAAGAACATCATGAAATTGGTGAAAACCTTGGAATCCTTGATTTTGAACGAGCCGGTAAAGTTACTGGGGCCCGTTTTGCCTATCTAAAAGGGCCATTGGCCCGCCTTGAACGGGCCTTGATGCAGTTCATGCTCGACACTCACAGCGAGAAAAATGGTTACACTGAAATGTTGCCACCTTTTTTAGTGAACGATTCAAGTATGTTTGGAACTGGACAGCTTCCGAAGTTTGGTGATGACTCATTTAAAACCGAAAAATTTCCCTATTATTTGGTTCCGACAGCCGAGGTTCCAGTTACCAATTATTACAGGGACGAAATCCTTTCTGAAGAAGAGTTGCCTCAGAGATTTGTGGCATACACGCCCTGTTTTAGGTCTGAGGCGGGAAGCCATGGAAAAGACACTAAGGGTTTGATCAGACAACATCAATTTAACAAAGTAGAGTTGATGGTCTTTGCTCACCCAGAGAAGTCCTATGAAGAGCATGAGCGCCTAACCTCCAATGCAGAAATGATTCTGGAGGCCCTTGAGCTTCCCTATCGCCGAATGAGCTTATGCACCGGTGATATTGGTTTTGGCGCAGCTAAATGTTTTGATCTTGAGGTTCATTTGCCGGGGCAGGGTAAATATCGAGAAATTTCGTCCTGTTCAAATTTTGAGGATTTTCAGGCCCGTCGAGCTAATATCCGATTTAAATCGGGTAAGAATAAACCTCAATTTGTTCACACATTGAATGGTTCTGGATTGGCAATCGGAAGAACTTCATTGGCGATTTTAGAGAACTATCAAAATGAAGACGGCTCAGTAAGAGTCCCAAAAGTTCTGCAAAGCTATATGGGTGGACTTGATATAATCAAGTAATAATAGCTATTTATGAGATTTACTCCACAGATTATGTGGAGTCTTAGCTCAATCTCTAGGCATCAGTTCGTTTTTCAAAAGCAAAATAAATGATTGAATTGTGGTTCAGTTTTCTATAGGGTCGTCCGCGGAGAGCTGGCAGAGCGGTTGAATGCACCGGTCTTGAAAACCGGCAGGCGTGATGAGCGTCTCGGGGGTTCGAATCCCCCGCTCTCCGCCATCTTACTTCGAATAAGCTTCCGATTTTAAAAACTATTCTCATTTCGGCTTCGGTCATGTGGCTTATCCACATTCCCTTCAGCTCTCAATTCGAATATTTTTAAACTCGTCGCTTCTTCTCGTAAGAGGACTGAGTCTTTTCTTCGTGAGATTTTTGATATTCTTGCATCTCTTTGTCAGATCATTGGGGAGTTAAATTGAAGAGAACAACTTTCGTCGTTATTTTAGTGTTCATGCAACTTGGCTGCTCAATAGGGTTTGCGATGAGTTGTCGATCATCGGAACTCACACTCGAAGAGTCTCAAGTTCATTTAGGTGCAGAAAAATACTCGCCATTCTCAACAATGAAAGCTACGAGCTTTATTGGAAGTATTGCTGGAGTCATCGCCCTCGGGAGTGAAGAAAAAACCCCGGGTGAGAGTCAAGTACCAGATTGGGTGACTGGGACTGCAGTTTTGTGGTGGTCGGCATCGGCCCTCATAATGATGTCTGACACCTGTCCTGTAAAGCTTCATCCCGATGCCTCTGGTGCCAAAGTCTCCAAGTCTGATGCCGTCACAGAGCGGCTTATAGGGTTAAGACAGTCCTTCTATGCCCTTCACCTGTTTAACTCTATTCCACTGCTATTGGCGACACCCTATTCAAATAGAAGCGATCGGGCCTATATTTTACTGGGTGGAATTCTCTTACCTGCGGTCGTTGATGTTGTTTCTCGAAACCTGTTCGCTAGAGACCAAGTTTCTCCTTGGTCTCTACAGCCGGGAATTGTCATGAATGATAAAGAGCCGGTAGGTGCATTGGCCTTTTCATACACATGGTGATTATTGTTACTGATTGTAACTAATTACTGAGTTCGAGAAGGTATTGTGACAAATCCTCTAATTCCTGATCATTAAATGGGTTCGGGTAGTCTGTAAGTAACTCGTGATTAATTGAATCCCTGTTTTCTATGCTTTCTACTCGAGGGCTAGTATGGCATTCCGAGAGGCATTTTGAATTCTGTGTAGATATAAAGTACCGACTAAAGTTATCAGTACATTGAAAAAGTAATTCATTAATCGCTTCGATCATTTCTTCATCAAAATAAAGTGTGCCTTTAGACTCATCAAGCAGCCAGTTGAAATACAATAGACCCCTTTCGACTTCATCTCTTGAAACTTCGGGATATATTGATGAACTCCCATTTAGGGAGACAGCCGTGGTGGTGAGACTACTGTGAACGCTGAGATCAATTATAACCTTAGCAGCACCTCGCAGACGACCCATTTGCCTTGTTAATAACTGAACACTCTTTGTGCTATTAACTATGACACCGGCATTCCAAAATGTTGCAATAAATGAAAAGACTTCGACAAATTTAAAAAACGAATTGGAGTCTTCAAAGCCCGCACATCTAGTAAAGAGTTCATTCCATGAATGGTTACTGCCGTCAAAACCATAAAGACTGGAATTAGGAAAAGGGTAGGTTTGGCAATGACCCTCACGACATGTTTCAATAACTCTTCCATTCTCTGCTACGGTAATATGACGTATAAAAAAATGGTCACTCTCAGTAGAAGTAAGTTGACCAGCGAGTAATACTGGTGAAAGTAGAAAAACAAGAGTAAACCATATTCCGCAGGTCAACATTTTCATATGAGTCTATATTTAAAGGCTTTGAGCGAGTAGAATAACATAAGAATATTCACTAAGAATTTGATCTAAAGGAACTCTGGTACTTATTTCTCGAATTCCATCTTCAGATTGATCCTGCTGTCGTTCGTTTCTCGTCGCTCTACTTACTGGGTCAGTACGAAGATGATCTAAGTCAGGATCATTTAAAAGTGAACCAACTAGAGCGCCAAGCCCACCAGCGACAGGGCTACCGGCTGCTAAGATCATAGTGCGTGTGTCACTCGGAACACTTCTTAGTTTGGTTAAGCAGCGCTTAATAAGGACGCATCCTATAGTAGCAACCCAAAAACCTTGCAGGCCTAAATACATTCCGACGGTGGGCTTTGCCTGTTCGTTACTTATTTTCAACAGTGCGGAACTCAAAGAATCACTGCTAACGGCCTCCCCAACGGTTGAACAACTATTATCTAAACTGCATCGTTCTAAGAGGAGATAACCCTCTTCAGATTGGCTAAACCTTAAGCTATAGTCATAATCAATATTTGTAATAACCGAAACCGGCTCGAAATTCTGATCGTTTGTTGATGGTAAACTTTCTTGAGCAAATAGACTCATGCAGTATATTAAAGTTAATACAAAAAATAGCACTTTCATAGAGTTCTCCTAATGGTTGGGTTTTCAGAGTGCAAATGCAATACCTCAAAAATGGAATGCATGATCTTACTTTAATTCAACTGAATTTAATGAAAATAAATTTGACCGGGTGTTTCGAAAGTTTCGGAAGGAGTGTCCGAGTTTGTAGGTGTCAATTATTGAACAGAAGTGCCAATAGACGAAAACACTAATAATTAGAATCGATCAAAGGAAGAAAGCCAATAGGCCCTACCAAACAATCCCTTTTAAGTGTTTTTCGACTTGGTCAATTGTTGAAAGACCATTCAGAGAAATTTGATAGCCATTAATCCGCATATTACTGAAACCTTCTTTAAGAAGAATTTCGTGTATTTCGGCGCTTGGTGTATTTTTCATCAGAGCTTCGCGAAGCAGTGGTGTTTTCTTCCAATATTCGAGAAGTGGAACGCGCCCCTTGTAGCCAGTTTGTGAGCAATCGTGACAAGTGCGTGCTTCCCAAAGTACACTACTTTTAAGTCCTTCAATCACCCCAGAAACAACGCGCTTTTGTGACGCAGTCATAGCTCGCGTTCTTCGGCAAGAGTCGCACAGCCTGGGGATGAGTCTTTGAGCCATAACCCCTAGAAGCTGACTTGCTACCAAGCTGTCATTGACGCCCCAATTTCGAAGGTTATCAATGAGATCTAACGAATGGGCTGAGAACGTAGTAGCGATTACGAGTGAGCCCTTTTGCGCGAGATTAAAAACCTCTTTGGCAACGTCCTCTGAATCAACATCCTCTATGAAAATAACATCTGATTCCTGTAGGGCTGCCATTTTAAGAGCTTCTTTTTGACTCGGTCCCTTATCTCCTTTAAGGGAGACCTGGTTAATTCCACTCACTTCTAGACTGACAGGATCTTCAATTGTTGAAATGTTGAGTTTTAAGGAATTGATTTCTTCTAAGCAAGAGTAGACCGTTCCTTTTCTTCCACTTCGTTCCGGGCCGGTTATAAAAAAGACACCTTGTTTGCTGCGCAAAATTTCTTTTAAGAACTTAATAGTATTAGTGTCTGGAATTAACATATTCAGAGGTATTAGACTCGTCGTTGCCGTAGCCCAGTTAATCACTACCTTTTCACCATGCACAGTTGGAAGAATTTTTACTTCACCTAGGCGGGGTTCCGAACCCACTGTTTTATCAATACGTCCGTGTTGTATTTGCTGATTATTTTGTACGTCGAGCTTAGCAGACACCTTAATTCGATTGATTAATCGAGAGCCAATTTCTGGATAAATTTGATCGTATTCCCACATTTCCCCATCAATTCTAAAACGAATCATATATCGGTCTTGAAGGGGTTCAATGTGTACGGACGCGGCCTTTCTCGCCAAACTTTGGCTGAGTATTTCGTCAAGCAAGTGTCTATTATACCTTCTTTGACCGGCACTATTAGATGTCTCTTCTGTTTTCTTGTTTTTGAGTTCTTCTAAAATTTCAAGAAAGCGAGCTCTGGGTATCGCAAAGACATCAGAATTAAAGTCGGGAAGGTATCTACCGACTATTTCGTTGATGTCTTTGTTATTCAATGGATTAACAACACCAACCCATAAATTTTGGCCTTCTTTTTGAAAAGGCAAAACTTGGTACTTTTCGATGGCGCTAAGGGGCATGAGGGACGAAGTGACAACTAAATGCTGTGATATATCTATGTTTTTATATCTGATAGATTGGTTTTCACTGAGATACTGTAAGCGTCTAGCAATGGATTGGGCTAAGGAAATCGAAAATTGAGGAAACTTTAATAAGCCATTGACGACGTCAGCGGGAACAGCGATTACTCGAGAATCTTCAGTCGCCCGGGCTACATGAATATGGGCTCTATCTGTTAGTAAGGTGACCTCTCCAAGAGTATCACCGGGCTCAGCAAAATAGATAGTCGACAAGACATCAGACTCGATGGTCCGTGAAACATCGACCCGACCTGATTCAATGATGTAAAGCATTTCGACTTTAGTGTTTGGAACAAAAAGGGTTTCACCGGCATCAAGTACAATTTCGGATGAGTGCTTTTTGATCATATTCATTTGTTTGTCATTGAGATTTTCAAGAATAGTACACCGATTTTTGAAATCGGTGAGATCGAGTTTCTCATCGATGGGGTGTTCTTGAGAGTCAACCTCTTCGTCATCGACAATGAAACCATCTTTAGCGAGGATTTCGTTTATAACGGCGCTTCTAATGGAGAAAATATTTACTGTGCTATTGGGATGTGCTTGTTTCACAATGTCAATTACGGTTTGATCAAATGGATCTTCCATGCCGACAATGACCGTTCGATCGCTTGATGGTAGGGCTACAAAAGCCTTTTCGGCCATAATATCTTTGTGGATCTTTTCAGATAAAGGGTAATTCTTTTTTAGCATATCGCTCAACTGATGAATACAGCCATGGTCTTTTATAAACTTAAAAGAACGGTGAGACATATTTTTTAGAAGTGTATTTGCTATCGCCTGAGAAGATGTCAGAAGCCTCAGAAAGTCCTCGCTGCTCAATTCAAGCAAGGTAGAGTCCTGGAGGGCAAAGCAGGATGTTGTATGGGCTGAACCGACTAGGGAGCTGAGTTCAGAAAAGTGTTCACCTGAATTGTAAACGGCAACTCTTTGGGGCCGATTAATAATTTTACTGGTTTTTATAACCTCAACCGAACCAGATGAAAGAAAGAAAACAGAGTCTCCAGGCTCATTTTCTACAAAGAGGGGCTCTCCTTTTTTGACAGAAACTTCTTTAACACACTTGGTGATTTCATCCACTGTGTCTTCGTCCACCTCGGCGAGGAGATTGCTGTTAGCCAGTAAAATCTTTTTGTACTCAAAATCATTGTTTAATTCTTCAGCTGCCATGTATCACTTTTCGGCAAATGAAAGCAGCTTGTGTAGCGGATCTGAGTTTAAATTCGAAATTGAGAAAAAATTATTGAGAGGCCTTACCTTGGTAGGGCGTGCAACCAATAGAATAGGTCGTTTCACCCTTCGTGACTGCTAGTAAAACAAGACCTTTGTCGCTACCTTTTGAAATTGTATTTGTCTGTGTCTTTTTGTCGGCGGCCATTAGTGTTAAAAGGCCGTGATTATTCTGAGGTACTTCGCGAAGTAAGCTGATTTTCAGTGAATCAAATTGGTAAAGATCAGCTGATGCAATATCTAGTTTTTGCTTGAAACGAATGAACCGTTTTTCGAGTTTCTTTTGAACAGAACTTCGATTCACTAAGCCAGAGCAAACAAATTCATTGTTCGACGCCAGTGCGGTCTGTGAAACAAATAGAGTTAATAATGTGAGTACTATTGCTTTCATATCGCTCTCCTCAAGCACTCTTCAGACTTAGTCGGTGCCTCAAATAGGTGCAAGGGATCAAATTAAAAATGTAGAGTGGTTAAAAGTGAGACAAAATTTGTCACAAAATTTCTCTCTAAAATAGGCATAAACATCTGTTTTTATTAAGAAAATTAAATTTTTTAAAAAGCGAAACTTTTCGGTCACCCAAGTGTTTTGGATATGAATGAATAATCCAACCGGAGAGGTAACGATGGAAAAACTAATTAAATCACTAATTTTAAGTGCATTGATTTTGGGTCTCGCTGCTTGTGATAAGAAAGTTGAAGAAGCGAGCACGGTAAATAATATTGAAGCCGCGGTCGAAAGTGGTGTTTCAGCAATGTCAGGAATTATGGACGATCAAAATGGCAGTACCTATGCCATGAAGCAAACACCGATTCACGATCCATTGAGAAATTTAAATGAATTATTGTTTCCAAAAGCTTATGCCGCCAATTGCGCAAGAGCGGTTGCCCAGTCCTGTGACCTTGGTGTTAAACAGGCCACATACAGTGACTGTAGTGGATCAGCTGGTCTGCTGAGTCTTAATGGACAGGTGACCCTTACATATTCGAACATGGCTTGTACTATGGCAAATGTCGGAGATAACGTCGTCAGAACTTATAATTATACGATATCTGGTCCTCGAGGTGGTGTTGTCACTAACTCAAGTGATATTAAAGCTACTTACGATGGCACTCAACTTTCCGGTGGTGCAAAACTTGAAAAGACTGCGACAGGGCACGAAGTTACGATTTTTGGAAAACATAAGTCTTTTGTTCGAAACGATCGAGAACTTTACGATGTATCTATTGAAACAGGTTCACCCTTACAGGTTACAGGTGGCCTTGCCCGAGGAAATCGTCAGGTGACCAATGGAAGCCTAAAAGTTTACCACAATATTGCAGAGTTCACGGCGGAGTTTACGGCGAACAACCTCGGCTGGTCGAGTAGTTGTTGTCATCCGGTTTCTGGATCATTGTCTGTATCATACGAGGGATCCATTACTGGTACTGCTTCCATCACTTTTAACTCTTGTGGTGAAGCAACTCACGAAAAAGACGGCTTGAGTCAGGAACTGACTTTGTCTTATTGTGAATAGGGTATGGACAAAAATGATGATCGCTGCATGGAAAAAATCGCGGAAGGTTCGCAAACAGCATTCCGCGAATTATTTGAAAAGTACTCTGGTAGTTTATTGGGATATTGCCAGCGATTATTATCCAACCAAAGCTTGGCCGAAGAAATAACCCAGGAGATTTGGATGAAAGTTATTAAGTTAGCTCCAAATTATAAGCCTGAAGGACACTTTAAAGCTTGGCTCTTCACAATGGCGCGCAACTCTTGTTTTAACCAGCTGAGAGCGCAAAAGAATTTTAATAAATATACTGAGAGTGTTAAAGCTGAATCAATATCTGCAACAGAAGAAGAAACATTAGAACAATTTTTTGAAAGTAAAGAAACAATGGAATCCCTGAAGAAGGCAGTAGATCAATTACCAGATAGTCAAAGAGCAGCCATCGTATTGTGGCTTGGTGATGAGATGGACTATCAGCAGATCTCCGAGGAGCTCGATTTATCGCTCGCGGCCACAAAGTCTTTACTTTTTAGAGCAAAAAAATCAATTGAAGCGATAGTGGGGACTGGAGGCTCAAATGGATAAAAAGCCTTGGTTCCATGAAGAACCATCAAAAGAATACAAAGATGCAGTTTTTGCAGAAGCCTTTAAAGAACTAGAAAAAAATAAAGAGATAGCGCCGTCTAAAGTAAGCATTCTTTATAGTCGTCTCTTTATTTTTCAATCTTTAGCCGTTGTAATTGGAGGTTTCTTTGTTTGGAGATTTTTTCAATCGCCTCAACAAAGAGTCACCCAAGAAGAACTTGCGGAGCTGAATCGAGCAGTCGAGTTATCAGAAGAAATACTTATCTCTGAAGCAGGAGTTGAAAGTTTTGAAGATCTAGAAATGATTGGCGATCTGGATTTACTGACGGATCTCGATGTTATCGAGGAGTGGGAATCATGAGTGATAAAGACAGAAACGATAAGAAGGCTTTTGTTCCCTCGAAGGCAATGTTGAAGAACCTGGATTTGTTGATGAACTTAGACGTTGTTGAAGACGTTGATAATTGGGATCTCTATGACAACGTCGATTCAAATGAATTGATCTCTGCAGATGTGGAGTTAGGTGGTGAAGATGAATAAATCAATGAACAGGAGAGACTTCTTTAAATCAAGTTTAGCTCTGTCGCTTTTGAGTTTAAGCGGCCTAAAAGAGGTCGATGCTCAGTCGTCTAACAACGCTTTAGAGAGATTTAAATCTCTGTCACCTGAGCAACAAAGGGTTCTTCAAGAACGCTGGGAAAAATTGAAATCAATGGACCCTGAGCAGCGCAAAAAATTAATGAAGAATTATAAGCGTTTTAAATCTCTTCCTGCCGAGCAAAGAAACCGCATTAAGAGAGGTTTAAAGCGCTGGAAATCCCTTTCGCCGGAGAGAAGAAATAATATTCGTCAGCGATTTCAAAGATGGAGGAGTATGTCCCCAGAAAGACGACAAGTGATTCGCCAGCGTTTTCAAAGGTGGCGCACTCTGACGCCTGCTCAGCGAGCGAGAATCAGAAGGAGAATAAGGCAACGTCGCGGTGAATAATCGGCTTTCTCCAGTACTACTTCTTTTACTAATACTCATCGGCCCGTCTTCAAAGGCTGATGATTTCGATTATTTTAGTTTTAAAATTCCAAGTAGCGTTTACTTTGGCCTTCAGGGAGACAGTCAGAAAACCCGATCTCTGAATTTAGGGTTAGCTCTCAATGTTTATAAAAACAATTTTTTAGAGCTTTCGGTTTCAAAAACACTGCAAAAAATTGATGACGAAGAAAGTTACCAAGTTCAAACCTTGCTGATGGGGTATCGTTCAGATCCTTTAAACAAATATAGCTATGAAGCAGAGTATTTTGAAACCTCTGTTGATGAGCTTACTAAATTGATCCAGGGCCGACTCGGGGCTGCTTACAATGGGGCTGACTATACCCTTGGATTATACCTTGGCTTGTTGAGTAACCAATTTTCAACTACGGAAATTGAAAGTTTAAACATTCTAAGTCACAAGAAAACTTATACAGGGATTTTTTTCGGATTTAGAGGTGAGTATTTTTATCGAAAGTGGGGCTTTTTCCTTCAGGCGATCAGTTTTTCTTACAACGAAGACTTAAGTATTTTTGAGGACGAGCTCATTAGCTTCTTCGTACCTATTGAATCGATCAATTTAATAACCGGGCAGAGTCAGTTAAATATTAATACTCGCTTTTCTTACTCTTTTAAAAGTGCAAGCTTAGCCCTGTTAATCAATTATACTAAGGGAGAAAGTAGCGGTGTTGCCTCCCTTGGTACGGGTTTTGATGTTTCCTATAGCCTTACCAAAGACTGGATGTTCTCGGCACAATTTGGACGGCTACAGTCACTTGAAGACGAACTTTCAGATTCTCCTTTAAGAACATTTGGACTATCATCTAGTTATAGCTTCTAAACAATTACACTTTAAACTTTCATTTACTTTTAATTGTCCAACTAGAGTGGCAAGATGAAAGACCTTAGTATTGAAGCTTTGAAAACTGCTAATAAGGATAGTTAGCAGAAACATTTTGTATTTATAATGGATTATATGCCTAAGAAAAGAACCTCTAAAAAGACCAAGTTCGTAAAAAAGCAAATTAGAAAACGATGGAAAACAGCGAGTGTTGTCACCGTTGTTATCCTACTTTTACTCCTGAATGTAATGTATCAAGTTTTTATGAAACCCACTGAAATTGTTAGATTTTTAGGGTTTGGAACGCCGAGAACGGTCACCGATACCTGGGATAGTTACGGGAATCTCTTTAAAAAGCACGAAACGGAGTTGATGACTTCCGACTTCTTGGCCGCCTTGGCCCAGGCTGAATCTGGAGGAAACCCTATTGCTGGACCAGGTTGGAAGCTTAAGTTAACAGCTGACTTCAGTCGAATTTATGCACCCCAATCCTCCTCCTTGGGGCTTTACCAGATAACTGATGGATTTTACAAACGAGCAAAGAATTACTGTATTAAAGAAGGCAAGGTCGTAAGAAAAAATCCTTGGTTCAAATTTAAAAACTGTTGGACTCGATTATTCTATAGTCGGCTTGTGCCCTCCCACGCCATTGAAATGACATCGGCATATTTAACGTTAACAACCGATAAAATACTTAAAAAATATAAGAAAAAGGGAGTTCGTCGAGCTGTTCGGCAGACGATTGCGGCAATTACCCATCTATGCGGATCTGCCGTTGCAAAGTCCTATGTTCGCAGAAACTTTAGAGCTCGCAAGGGAAGAAAGTGCGGCTCCCATAATTTGTCTCGATACATAAAGCGGATTAAGGCTTACCAAAAAGCATTCATTAGAGCTAGAAACATGAGTCGCGGCTAGAAGACCTTAGGTAAATATTTTTTGACAGCGGAAAGCGCGCTCGTGCGAATAAATGAGCTGTAGCGCTTTGCAGTTTTTCGCGGATGCCGAATTGACTGCCAAGGAAGACTCTTTAACTCGTCGATCAGTTCACTTGTATAATTTTCCGGGTAAACCTCCATGCCCTCGAATAGACTGTCATCGAGAGATGATGGGATCTCGGCATTATTTATTTGTGCAACCTTTTCAACACCCTCAAGACTTTTATTTTGCCAAGGTTGAATTTTTTTATTTTTCTTTTTGCTAATTTTTTTATTCGAAGCTTTTGATTGAGTTGTCGGCTTCTTTTTCTTCTTCTTTGCTTGGTTCAGACTCAACGCCATCTATAAACCTCTATCTTTTGTCATTGATTCTTGCTCGATTCTTTTCTCGGAGCCATTTTCTAACAGCCTGATTAGGGAAGAAAGTTCAAGGGTCAGAGTTCGGATCTCTTGGCCTGCGGCAGAGTTCGAACTGTATTCGGGAACGGAAAGACTCATGGCAACGGCTTCTTCTCCTTGGGTGCTTTCTCGAATACTTGTCTTTAAAAAGTGGGGGAGAGTATCGGCGTAGAACTCCTTTATTTCATTCGAAAGCTTTCTATTCGGAGAAAGTCGTGTGCCCACAAATATTTGTTCAAAATTTAAATTCATATCCTTCTTAAACTCTTGAACAAAGGCTCTAAAAACTTTGAGATTTCTAAAATTTGAAATTTTACATTCAAGAGGTGAGATGAGGTAATCGCTGGCAGTGAGTGCGTTTGTAATAAGTCGATTCCAGTTTGGTGAACAATCGATGAGAATAATGTCGAACTTTTCTTTAAGAGGCTGGATTACATTATCCTTGAGCCAATACTCACGACGATTTTTATTAATAATACTCTGATCGAGAGCAACTAACTCTGGAGTTTCTGGAATGATGGATAAACAAGGGAGATCAGTTGCCAAGGTAATGTCCTCAAGATTGACACGACCTTCGAAAAAATCGGCTAGGCCCTGTGTTGCTTCGATCCGCGCCAAGGCATCTTCTAAACTTTCTTCGTCGCTCTGTTGGTTTTCTGGCAAGAGACAAGAAGTAATATCTCCTTGCATATCCAGTCCCACGACACAGGTTTTTATATTATGAAGGGCAAAGCTTCTGGCCAAATTTAAGGTGAGGCTCGACTTTAAAACTCCTCCCTTCGTTACAAAAATTGAAAATGCCAGGGGGCGCCCGAAAGACTTCAGGTAACCAATTTGTTCCCCAACAAGAGAGATTTGTTCACTATCCCAACTTTTTTTCTTTATTACTCCACTCTTCGTTCTCGGAAACTGAGGAAGAATCCCATTTCTTTCGGCCTCTAATATCTGCTTTTTATCGAGTTGAGAGCCGAATAGGTTGATTGTTTTTTGAATGGAATAGTTCATAGATGCTCCCGAAATTATTCGCGTTTTAGTTCATCAAGAAAAAGCCAGTGAAGCAACTAAGATTAACGACCTTATCTTGATCTAAAAAGTGCAATTTATTGTCGCTCGTTAATATCTGCCCTGTAATTTTTGGAAAAATAAGTGAAATCAGGAGTTTATTTTTCACACTGAGTTGAGGAAATTTGACGGTTTTTGGGTGAAAATGTAAACCCGGGCTCTATGTTATTCGGGGAGTACTTAAGGGGCGTCCGTAAGCTAAAGGGCTTAAAGACATCCAAAGAACATTTCGAATCTCTAGGGGGGAAAACTAAACTGGGCATTTCGCTTCGCCACTTTCAACAAATTGAAAGTGACAAGTATCCTCCTTCAGAGAAGTTATTAGCAACGCTCACGAGCTTAATGCCAAAGACGGAGCGTCGCGGTTTACTTTTGTCCTACTTCAAGTCGATCTATTCGACTCAGGTGGAGGGACAAGAGGTGGTCAACTATTTGGACCAGCATTTAATGCCTGATCAAGAAGCTATGAGCCAAGCACCGTCGAGCCAATCCTTAGAAAAAACAGTAGTTTACTCTCAAAGACAGCTTGATTACCTCAGCTCAAACCCAAAGGTTTTTGATTTCCATCGTCAATTACTCAATAAAGAAGAGATTTCATACGACGACTCTGGCTTGAGTCGCCATGAAATTGAGATGCTCTTCGAGTTAAAGTTAATTCACTTTGACCAGGGAATGATTCGCCTGCCTTACCGTTTAGTACGATCTAACGAGTTTACTCCTGAGGCCGCTAGCGAAATTCCACAATTCTACGTTTCATTCGTTAAAAGAATAGATAATTCAGAACTTCCGTAGATTATTTTTCGCCAAAAACAACAAGGCGCACAATAAAGCGACCAAGTTTTTAATGGTGCCTTCGGTCAAGTGTATAAAAACCCAAGAACTTCCCATAGAGTGAGCCCGTTTCATTAATCAAATGGAGGAATCTATGGGACGAATTTTAAGTCTAATTGCAATGATTGTTGTCCTTTCTACTCAGTGGACGATCGCCCAAGCGGGGAGCTTATCTGAAGAGCAACTGAGAAAAGAAATAAGCCGTCAAATCGACAGAAATAATTTGAAAGTATCTGAAGAAGAAGTTTCCAGTATCATCGACGCCCTTTTTGAAGGCTTCAATGTTGATCGTACTGACCGACTACCAATTAATGGTGTTCTTTCTACTTCTGGTGTGAGTGCTGCTCTTCTCGTTGATCGCGATGTGTGGAAGCTCGATGGTGGAATCGTTAGTGAGCAGGGTGAGCTTATCAATATCGATAACCTTTTTGAAATTTATTACAACAACAGCGGTCTTAAAGCTGAACTTGCTTATAAATACATGTTTATCTTTATTCCTGATGAAGTGAGCACGGCAGAAGCTCTTGATGGCGCTATCTACGGTGGCTTCATGAACGGTCTTGGTCTTGATTTCGAACTCGGAATTGGAGTTGAAATCGGTTGGTTAAATGCTGTGAATCGTCCTGGCCAAGTTTTTGTTATTGGTGGAAAAGTTGGTGTTGGTGGAGGAATTTCCTTCCCTAAAATGGAATTTCGCCTAAGAACTCGTCCAGAAGTTCGCGGCTTTCCATGGCACGCCATCATCCCATAAGGTAGAAGCTTCCTTTTGGTAGCAACATAGCGTTAAATAAAAAAACCCTCTTTCATAGAGGGTTTTTTTATTGGACTTACTTTTGTGTTTAACGATGACTTAAGGGCAGCCAACGAGGTTAGCCCCCAGTGGATCATAATAAGGGTGGGATGAATCCAGCTGATCTCTTTGACTCCACTTGCAGGCCAAATACCCTTCGATATTTTCAATGTCAGTTGAGGACTTGATTCCATCGTAAAAAACGACCTCTTTAATTATTCCGTGAAAGCGCCTGGCGGCGTTGTTGACTTCACCACCTATGCTCATGGCAGTTGAAGTATATGTCGCTGGAATTGTGTGGTTAACGACACGATCAAGTCCACCGGTTCGGGCAGACCACTGTGAAAGACTTCCGTTATGGGTGGCTCCAGAAATATAAACGTCCCCCGGTGCTGTTGGGATGTAACCGAGACCAACATTACCACCGCCGGTATCAAAACCATGAATAAGATTGTTGCCCGGAGTAAAAGTGTTTCTTGTTAAACCAAGCCATGGATATAGACCGCTGGCTGATGTGAGCCAGCTTACAAAGGGTCTACAGCAAGAAGCAGAATTGTCTGATTGAGTATCCGTTTCTACAACAACAAAGAAAGTCATGTCGTCGCCAGCCCCATAATTTAATGAGGCCTGGGTGAGAACATCATCAGAACCATCGAAATCAACTCCATCTGCGACTCGAAGGGGTCGAGCTGCCGGGGAACTTTGCGTAAAGTGATTTGTACCTGTCGCCTTATTAAACCAACAGGCCACTTCACCGCTTAAAACAGAATTGGTAGTACATGAGGTGTCGAGGAATAAGGTCGAAGGGTCACTCGAGTCTAACCAGAATGCGAGATTGTTTAGGCTTGCGGGATCAAAGCTTTTCCAGGCAGCACTCGAAAATACAGAGGATTCATTTCCGGCTAAATCGACGGCTCGAATACTGATATAATGATTGGTATCGAAGAGAGCGGAAAAACTAAATCCATCAACCCCATCTTGTATTTGATAGTTGCTTGCACTTTGGCCACCTGGAATCTGGCTAAACGAAATGATATTTTCTACATCTCCCGAATCAAAGCCATCGGCTTCGTTGTCGTAGCCAATGGCAACTTCGTAGTAGGCGATTCCAGAGTCGGCATCGCTTGCGCCCGACCAAGAAAAGCTGGGGCTTTCGGATGAATTTGTTGCTGGGCTATCTAAACTCAAAGTCGTAATTGGTGATGGGGGGAATGCATCTTCGGTGGTTGTGAAATTCCAATCGCTGGGAGTGTTAAATCCACTATAGAATCCTCCCGAAGCATTAAAAAAGGCATTGGACTGAATTTCGACATAGTATTGCGTAGAAATACTTAAGAGTGAAGCCGGAGTGATAGTTATAGTTTCGGTTCCGTTGCCACTCACCTGTGCGCTAACGGCGGGAATGGATTCAATGATTGAACCGTCACTAACGAGTCGAACGCTAATGAGACCCGGCCCGAAGTAAACGGGTTCTGAAAAAGTAATTTGCAAACTAGGGCTCACGCTGATGTCGGTACTTCCGGAAATCGGTAGGAGTCCGGAAAGAAGTGGACCACCATTATTTGGGTTCGGACCAATATCTTCAGCATCCTCCCCAGAGGGAGGACCGGCACAGGCCGCAGCAAGCGCTAGCAGCGATCCTAATAAGATTACTTTCAGCCAACTTAACATCATATTAACAATCGGCTCAATTCAACATTATCTAAAGATTCTAGTGTCTTAGACTGGGTATTGTGAGTAAATCCTCACAATTCGTCGAGCTAACCTAGAGGAGTGAGACGTCTCCCCTAATTTACTAAACGACCTTATCGAATTGTTGGCGAGTTAACTTCGGCGGCGGAACCGTTGGTTTCAATACGAAAGTTTCCTCGAAGCATTCTGTCTCTTCGAGGGACTGATAGTATTTCAACTTAAAGGCCAAACTGATTAGTTCTACTGTCTGAATTAAAGTAAAGTACATTAGAGCGATAAAGAGCCAATTGCCCTCTATCCATTGAACAAAGCTATCCATAACACCTCTCTCACTCCCTGCGCGATTAGTGTATCACATAGGCCCAGTTAACATCCTAATCTGAACCGCAAAAACTACTGTTTTGTATCAGCTTGAAACGTTTTAAATAGAGAGCGTATAGAATCTCTAGGAGCCGGCTTAGTCCAGAGAGGGTAGTAACGGGTTATCCAGTGGTTTTCGACTTTTTTTCTAAAAAAGTCCTCATGATCCCACTCGACTTCTGCAAACACCAAAAGTTCTTCGATTAAATCTTCTCTGCCCGCCAGGAGAGCGAGTCGGGCGGCCACTTCATACTCGCCAATATTCGTACTTTCTAATTGGCCGGCACCATACATGGGAATGAACCAAGTGCCAATTAAACTAAAAATCGCAATACTAGCGCCAACACACCACATTCCGATCTCTCTAATGAGGCGTGGTTTAGAGTCTAGTGATTGTAAAAAATCAAAGAGCCGTCTTCGATGGTGGAGTTCGTCTTCGTAAATATTAATGATTTGCTTTCGCTCTTCTTTGTTCCAAATAAAAAGAGATCGAGCATGGCCCCAATAAGCGTTGGCTGCGGCCTTTTCACCAGCATGGGCGTTTTGCAAAAGAGTTACGAGAGCCGCTGCGGCCCGTTTGCTATCTCTATAAGGAGTGAAGTCGTATTTCTGTAAATTCATAGATAATCGGATCAGCTTGCAAATTTACTAAAACATGCACTATTACATGAATAATTACAAGATTTGACTCTGACTGTTTCCGCTAACCGGGCGACAGAACCAAAATTTGGTTCTCATTTGAAATATTTATTAGAGGGCTTAGCAAGCTCCCTAGAGTGGTTTATATAGAGCTTCAGGGGTGTTGTATGAAGAAATTTGGTTTGTTCCAGTCCTATCTATTCGTAATTTTCAATTTGCTATTTATAGTAAAATCCCCTTCGTTTGCCCAAGAAAACCCCGTACAAAACGGTGGTTTTTTAAATATCGAATCTGGAAATATTGTAGAGGGTTCGTCGCGCTTCGGGGGTATACAGCCCGATTATTATGTCGACGTCGACCATCCGGATTTTAAAAAGTTTTTGAAAAGAGCCAGAAAGATCGGAAAGAGCTCTGCAAAGTTTTGGCATAAAATTGATCAACTAAATGATTTAGTCGGAGAGAGAACTTTTAAATACTTTGATTATGATGACTCAAGGTATCTTCGCCTATTAAAGCAGGCAAGAGATTCTGAAAGGCCTGTAAAGTTAAGTGAGTATTTCAAATGTCAGGCAGGTGTTTGCAGAGAATTTGGCCTCTTTACCCACATCGCCTTAAAAGAAGCAGGAATTGCAAATAAGTTTGTATACGCTGAAATTCATCGAGCGAGCAACTACGATGACTACAATATCGTTGAGGACCATGCTTTTGTCGTTGTAAAGCATAAAGGGGTTGAGTGGGTTGTCGATCCCTACTATTGGGGTTTTAATGGTTTCAGACTCGAGGATTTATTGAGTAACGAAGGAATTACGATCGATAGCAAAACAGCACCGATTGCCGAGCCGGCTCCGGGTTTTCGAAGAATCATCAAAATTAATGATTTTCCAAAGGTTTGGACGCCATCAACGGACAAGCCTGGGCGCTGTGAATACCACTTCGCTTTTGCAATTTAAGTTCTCTACTTCTTTAAAAAAACTGTTGTAAACCGAATGAAATATCCGTGACCTTATTATAGTTAATGGCCTTAGCGATATCTATTCTCAAATTAAATCTAAAAATTTTCGGAGAAATTATTCTGACTCCAGTGCCAATACTCTGAAACGGATCTTTTGGGCTATTAGAAAATAAGTGAGAAAATTCATCTGAAACGTTTCCGATATCAAAAAATAGATTTTGTTGAACTATAAAATGTCTGAATCGAAGGCTTGTCACTCTATATTCGAAGTTGGCCTGCCAAAAATTTTGTCCAATAAACTGACCATCCTGAAACCCACGAACGTGACTTAGGCCCCCAACAAAAAAGTTATTTTGAAAATTATCACTGTTTGTGTGGCCCAGGGAGAAATTAAATCCGATATTCTGTTCATAGGGTAAAAGAATAAAATATCTCGTCGTTTGCGTAACCCTTCTCGAACTTTCGTTGCCACCAATTCCAGAATCTCCAATCCTAAAATTCCAATCAGATTGAAACCCGTCAACGAGGTAGTTTTTATAGTTAAGACGACCTAAGCGAAAATAAGAATAGTATGCATATTCGTCTAGTACCCCTGGCATTTGAATGCCATTATCGTCGTTTTTAACTCGAATTTCGTCGCTGACATCATTAGTATTAGCGACATTCCTTTTACGTTCGAAACCAATTCCTAGATTAAACCAATAAACAAATTCTTTATCTAAAAAGAAATTATATCTTTCGAGGTGTTCGGTGTACCCTCCGATCTCTTCGGCAACTTCGCCATCGGGGACAGAGTTCGTAAAAAGAGATCTATTTCTCGTGACATTCCAAATATCATAGCCGAGTCGAAGTCGCTGTCCGAAGAGTTTTGGATTTCTAAACCATTGAACAAACCCAGAATTTCCATTGAGATTTTCATATTGGGCACCAAACTCTATAAAGGTACCGAGAGAATTTATATCGTATGCACCCAGGGTGAATTGAGTGATACCTCCACCACCCTGTGCCTTTGCAATGGGAATTAGGGTCCATCGCTCCTTAAGGTGGATCGTCAAAATAGTGCCATTTGTTCCCTCTTTCTTGAGATCGAACTTTATCGAAGAAAAAATCCTTAAGTTATAGAGTCTTTTAAAAGACTCTCCCAGGTCTGAAGGTGTTAATTCTTTTCCAATTGTTACGTCGAGTTCACTTAATACCACTGATTCACTTGTTTTATTGAGACCATCAACATTAATTCGTGTCAAAATTCGAGTGGAATGTTCTTCGTAGATTCGAGTTTGTCTTGTAGTTGTTTGTCCGATAGAAGAGTCGCTTAATACAATTATAGAAATCAAGACAACAATTACAGTTTTCATGGTTCTAGCCTTGCTTCTCCAAAATTTCTAGAGACTCTGTCACACCAAACGAGTACGTGATCAAATGCAGGGTCAAACTGATTTCCACTAAAGTCATAGCGAACAGTACCACTGAGCGCTTTAAGGGCTCCGAGGTTTATCGCGTTCCCAAGAGCATTTCCTTGTGAAAGATAAACAAAAAGAGCGGGACCATCATCACTTGAGAAATTATCTAGAACGAGGCTATATTGGTCAGTATCTGACTTATAGTAGATTGAAATTTCTCCTGTCGTCGAGTACCCGTTTTGACCTGTCATGATTCCAGAAAAAACAATGTCAGCTGATTCCAAGTCCGTGATTTCTTCGTTCAATACATCGTTAGCAACATTAGACTCGACCTCTCCGCACCCCCCAAGAAACATCATATTAGAGGCAAAAAGAATACAAATCACCATTTTAAAACGATACAAAGTGACCTCCCTGTGTGGACCTTAATCCTTGTTAGGGATTTCGATGAGAATGGAGCATTTGTTACCAAATACTATGTGTTCCTGAATAAAAAATATCTATAGGTAGTGAAAAGAATTTTTACAGTAGTGGTCTAGATAAATTCGATTTTTGCTTCCAGGTGTTTTTTACACCAGGGTAAAACCTTGTGACACCAAGGGAGGGCTGATTCATCAAATACTCCGGCCTTCATACTCGCCTTGACCCAATGGTAAACAGTTGTCATGCGGAAGAGCAAAAAGAGATCGATGCGATCAATCCATTGATTTTGAATCGAGTTGGTCTCAAGGTAACCGGCGATCATAGTTTCTTTAATTTCTTCAAAAGATAGATTAAAAAAACCTTCTTCAGACTTTAGTAGCAAATTAAAAAGTGGCACGGCCAGATCAAAAGAAAACCAATGGTATACGCTGTCGTCAAAGTCAAAAGCGGTAATTTTTCCTTTGTCGACGAAGAAGTTCCCGTGGTGAACGTCGGCATGAATGAGGCCAAAGCAGTCTTCGTCTTTTTTTAACCCTCCAAGCCACTCCATGATCTCATGGAATCTTTGGTAGGGGAGTTTATCTTCTTTTTCGAGACCCGACTTTGTGACTTCAAAACCAGAGTCTTCGGACCAAAGTGATCTTTTACCAAAAGTACTATTGGCACTATATTTTTTAGTAAGAGAGTGCATTTGCCCAATATAGTGACCCCAAGTTCTAAAAACATCAGAGGTGAACTCTTCTTTTTTTAAGAGAGGACCTCCAGGAGCTTTCTCAAAAATACAGGCGTGGTAGATTTCTGCACCGTCGATTGTTTCAACCAAATTGTTTTTTGTAGAAAGAACGGGAGCCGCCACTCTCATACCCGATTTAGAGAGGTAATCCATCCAATCGAGTTCTGCACCAATGGCCGAAACACTTCGATGCTTTGGTTCGGTGAGCCGTAAGATAACGGGGCGGCCTTCGAGGTGACCTTCGTAGACAAAGTTTTCAACCCTTCTAAGAAATCGAAAGTCACCTTCAGTCTTCCATAGTAACTTGACCTGATTAAAATGGTGTTCATGGGGCTTTAGCGGAGTCATTGGGATCTCAGAAAAAATGGCGGAAGAGGCGGGATTCGAACCCGCGGTACCAGTTACCCAGCACGTCTGTTTAGCAAACAGGTGGTTTCAGCCACTCACCCACTCTTCCGCAAGCAAAGATATATCTGCTGAATGGCATTAACTTGCCATAGACTCTAATTCGAATCAATAGGTTTTAAAGGCCAAGAATCATTGATAATTTTCGGGAAAGAGCTCCCGTTCGACCGACTCTATTACTGTATGGATCAACTTAATATGGATCTCCTGTACGCGATCTGAGGTTTGGGCCGGCACCACAATAGCTAAGTCCGCTAAGTCCTTTAATTTTCCACCGCTCTTGCCAAGAAGGGCCACTGTGAAAATTGATTTCTGCTTGGCGATTTCGAAAGCATTGATCACATTTTGTGAATTTCCACTGGTAGAAAGCCCGATGAGCATATCGCCCTTTCGGCCCAACCCATCCAGTTGGCGAGAAAAGATCTGGTCAAAGCCATAGTCGTTAGAAACACAGGTCACGTGACTGGGGTCTCCAAGGGCCAGGGCACC
>JAUHWN010000200.1 GCA_030424665.1 Bdellovibrionia bacterium
GACCTTGATGATTCGCATCTCGAAGTGGTTGAAAACGGGGCCCCTCGCAAAAGTCATTTCGAGCGTTCACCTCGCCGGTTTTAGTCTCGGTGGACACACATCGCTTTTTACGAGTTTATTTAACGAATACAATCTCGTGCAAAGGGGAGACAGGGCCTTTAATAGTATATTTGCTATATGCCCTGTCGTAGATCTTCGTTCTTCTTTGAATCATCTCTTTACAACAACGGTGCATGGAAGTGTTATGCGAAGAGTTTTTAAACACTTTCTCAGTGAAATTGGTCCCATTTTTCCCGATGTGATTCCAATCTTCACCAATCAAGAAGGGAAGGTTCTGGCCACGTCGGAACTCCCCAGTCGAATTGCCGTAGCGGCAGCCGACTTTTTGAAAGACAAAACGAAATTGTGGAGTATGGAGCCCTATAGGTCTCCAAAAATTAATGATGGCGATCAGCTCCTTGACTACAACAATTTTGAAAAAGACGCCTTGAAAGTAAAAAACACACCCGTTTTGGTGAGTGGTAATCGTGATGATTGGTTTGTATTGTTTAAAGATAATACGCAAAAGCTAGTGGACCTTCTTAGCGAAAACCCAGGGGTCTCAAGTATTGAAATGCTCAATGTGGATAAGGGGAACCACTGCGCTTTAAATGTTGGTTATGGCTGGAAGACTGTATCTTCGTTAGTGCGAAGTTTCGTTCTTAGAAACTCGCCTGAGTTATTGAGAAATTATCGGGATCATAGCAGTTCCCTCAAGTATGTTAAAAAGAGTCGAAATTACCATCTCAATCCAGGTGAAATTTTTATTAGCGGTCGCTGGGAGATTCAACCAATGTCGGCCAAAGCAACCCTCTATCTAAAACTCCTCGATCGAACGAGAAGAGGGTGCCAAGAAGAGGGGCGGCGATCGACAAAAAAACGTTGCTTTCGACAGACTTGGGCGCAAATTTCGAATCGAGATCTACCTCGACCCATTCGGGCCCCTGCTATAAATTTAGCGGAAGCCCAAGAAAAAACAAGATGGGCGAATTCGAATATCATACTGGCCAATGACTATGGCGAATGGGCTTATTCGACCACTGATTTGCCGAGTACCATTCAGTGGAGAACTCTCGGCGAATAAGCCGAGAGCTTTTTTGTTTGCTAGAGACCGAGAGCTCCCAAAATGGGTTCTAGGTCGGTAACGTCCTCACCACGGCAAGAATTTTCACCGCACTTGTTGGATCGAGTGCAACCTTGATTTCTATCGTAGACAAAGTCTGTTTCTCCACGCACTAATACTCCAACGAGATCGCCACTAACGGAGTCAAAAACGCCACTTCCTGAGTTGCCACCGTAGGTATCGAGGTTGGCCACGAAAAAACCTTTGCCTGTCATCGTTCGTATTCGTGCCCCGTCAGCTATTTTTGTGGGGATTCCAGAGGGATGTCCGATGACTACTAGGGGGCTACCTGCCTGAACCTGATTCCTTTTGCCGAGGTGGACGGGGAAGCGGTCTGTTACAGGTCGGTCGATTTCAACGATAGCGAAGTCAGGGCCAAACGAATCAAGGGCTCGGTGAAGGATGCGCGTACATTGATAAACATCATCTTTATGACTGCCCCTGGGGTGTTGTCCCTGGTTGTGGACAGCAAAGTCGAAAACAAATTGAGTATCATCGCAACTTGATTGGGAAGTGATGCAATGACCAGCGGTCAAGATTTGGTTGGGAGCTATAAGAGTTCCCGAGCAAAATGCCAAGGAATTTTGGCTGCTAAAAGGTTCGCTCGGGCAAAGGCCGTAGGAGTCTTTAAAGCTCAGTAAAGAGTGGTCATACCAATCGCCTTGAACATTGGGAATAAGGTCACTTTGGGAGACGAGGGCAACTGTCGAGCGTGCCAAGTGAAGGTAGAGATTATTGCTGACCTCATAAAGGTCTTTTCGATTGTCATCACCGTAGATAACTTCTTCACTGGCGTTGTCGGCGACGGGTTTTCTGATTTTTAATTTCTGATCTTGCCAAGGCTCACAGGCACTTAATAGAAAAATCGACAGTAATAATGTGATCGGCCCCCGCAGTTGAATTCTTCTCAACATGTCCCCCTCCTGGGTGATTTCAAAACCTTCTGTTTTGAGTTTCTTTGGAGCTTTAATTTTCTCTAATCCACCTCTATTAGGCATTGGGAGGAAAAGAGAAGGAGACCTTATTAGTAGGCAAGAAGTTTCACTTTAGAATTTATTATAATGTTTTTGGTTAAAGTATAAAATTGGGTTTTGTTATATATAAGACAATCTCGGTATCAGTTTGCACCTGGTCTAGGTGTTTAAGAATTTTTAAGGTTCTAAAAAAGTTCCTATTCATTAGTAATTTTAGTGTTTTATGTTGAAGGACTCACTTAGGTCTAGGTTGGGCCTTAATATTTTCGTGACAAAAGGCCAGGACGTGATCTGATTGGTGAATCCTTTTTAGAGGGGACTCTGATTACAGAGTGAAAAAGGGGATTAAATTTAATGATGTTAGAATCTAAGGAAGTGACTCTAACACTTGTGAGAAGAAGGGGACTCTTCTCTTACGGTATTGGATGCTTCAAAAAAAATAATATTTCGAAACGAGTCGGACAAATGTCCTTGGCTTTGATCATTGCTTTAACCTTAGGCCTTTCCGATGCTCAGGCAGAAGAAGTCAATTCGGTAAAGGGCAAGGGTAAAAAAGAAGGGGTCGTCTACGAAATCGATCCGATTACGGGCGAAACGATTGAGAAGAAAATCGATGGTGATTGGTCCTTCCAAGGACGCCTGAGTACTACAGTCTCCTCTGAAATAAATAAGCCTCTTGAAACGGATCTCTACGATCAAGAACTCGGTATTTCCGTTTCTGGTACAGCCACTCACGCTCAATCTAAAACGACATTGAGCATGAGAACATCCCTGGCTCAAGAGTTGACCTATGAGCCGATAAATGGCCGCTCGACTCGATTGGGGAACCTCTCTGGATCCATCAGTAGACAGATTAAGCTGCCTTTTTTCAACTACTCAAGTGTGGGATTCGATGGAGTATTAGGAACTTCTAAAGAGTCGGCCCAGGCCTCATTTAGAGGATCAATGGGACCTTCAATCTATGTTTCTAAGAGCATTGGCAAGTGGAACCTAAGCCAATCGTTTTTCTACACTTACCGGTTTTATGAGTACGACATGACAATCGCTGGTAGTGTGAATTCACCTCATGTTTACGGAATGAGCACGGGAGCACGCTACTCGGTGATCAAAAGCCTTTCGGTCGGCGGCACCATGAGCTTTCAAAATACCATAAGTTTTCAGGACGTCACTCGCACCGTTGCGAGCCTCAATTTGTCTACGACCTACTCTTTTTTAAAACGCTTTTCAGCCAGTCTTGGTTTTTCATCTTCGACCTTAACTCTCGATCCATCAGGACAACGGACCGAGGTTGATCTCTTAGATCCAAGAAAGGCTGTTGTATACGTCAACCTAAGTGCATCCATTTAGATTGACAGGGGAATGAAATGTTTAACTTTTTCGGGGAAAGTAAAATGAAAAAGATCGTCATGATGACACTCTTGCTATTCGTCTTTGCGGCTTGCACCAAGAAGCAAGTCCTAGACAACAAAGTTAAAAAGGAGCCTTATTTGTCGAAGACTTCTTTTGGTACATTCACAAAGGGAATTGAATCCGAGGCTATCCTTGGAAAGCAGTTCCACCTCGTTCGTGGTATAGAGGAAGCTTCTTCTAAAACGACTGTAGATGTGGTGCCAGGTGTATTGCAGGACTACGGAATTGTACAAGCTGTGATCACTGAAGAAGAACTACAGTTCGTTGAAGTTTATCCAGCAAATCCCCGTCGCGAGAGTGTGCCAATTGTAATTGCTTCTTATCCAATTAAGAAGCACTTCGATATACAAAGAGGTGATAACGATTATGGTGAAGTCACTAACGATATTATCGAGGATACCGAGGATCGACCCTGGTATCGAAGAAAGTACATGCGAGTGGACTGGGAAAATCCAAATAAGTCCAATTTTAAAATTGAAAATACAATCTTCACGAATGAAAACCTCAGTATAGAGAATACGAAAATTCTTGAGAATTTCAAAATTGAAGACGATGGACACATGTCTTTCTTTGTCGAAGAAAATATTGGAGCCAGAAGTACCAATCTCATTTGGGATATTTATTACTATTCAGTATTTGGTTCCAGTCCTCGAAATGGTTATACGTTGAGAACCCGAACTCACTTAATGCCCGTTCGAGACTCAGACTACGAACCACTAGCTTATGATGATACTGAATTTGAGCGATTTGGTTACTTTAGAACTCGAAGAACGCAAAAAACCTATGGTAAAGGTGTTCTTGACGATGACGTTCTGTATATGGCCAATCGGCACAATGTTTGTGAGCCAGGTAGAACTCTCTCTGATGGAACGGCGGCAAGCTGTTCAACAAACCAAATCGTTTGGTTCCTTAATAAAGAATTTGATGACCACTATTTAGAGTCGACAAGAGAAGTGGTCAATATGTGGAATGAAGCTTTTAAAGAAGCTCTTGGCCGGCAGGATGATGTGGTTGTTCTCGATGAGTCGGAGCGCGCGACGATGTCTGACCCGAGAAAGAATGTACTCGTAGTATACACCCCTGAAAATGCTCAAGGTCCACTAGGGCTGGGTCAGACGGTAACTGATCCCCGTACGGGAGAAATTATAGCGGCTCGTGCGATTATGTATACGGATTCCATTCAGTACACATTAGGATATATGGACGATGTTCTTAATCAACTCGAAAGTGACCCAGAGTTTGTTGATAGCTTCGCTCGAAGACCTGGAGAGAACCTCGCAAAACTGAATCCAATTACTCAAGGCTTTAAAAGCTTTGCAAAAACGAAGGTTGCCTCCTCGGTCAAAGCCTTTGATCCGACTGCGCAATTTGTTCCAGAGAAATGGATCAATCATTTAAAGAATTTAGAGCCTATCGTGACAAATACTCCGAAGCAGAATTTCTTGGCTATGTCGCCCGGAAGTTTGCGTGGAAGTTATGCTCAAGATTCTTATTCACCGAGCCCGGAAGCAGCAGTTGAGCCACTCAATAAGGCACTCAAGCTCGAACCTCAGGTTTTTGACATGGGTCTTTCTCAGGTTCAAGCTCCCGTTCTTGGACCTATGAAGTTACAAGCAAGTAACCTATTGGGGGAGGATTCTGACACTGAATTAAACGATGTATTGCAAGCACTTCAGCCTCTTCTTCATCCTGGGCAGGCTCTGCGCTCGTTTAATAATACGAACTCAATTCGAAAAGATTTCGCTGGTTGGAATGAGATGGCTAGCCAATATGGAATCAATTTTGAGCCCGTCGAATTCGCCGTGAGTGCAGTCGACAACTACTTAAGAAAGCTCATTCGAAAGAACAGAGACAAGCCCTTTAGTGAAGTGAGAAAGCTTGTTAAGGACAATATTGAGCATAACCTCTTTAGAATGTTGACTGCCCACGAAATGGGGCATGCCCTAGGCCTTCGCCATAATTTTGCGGGAAGCGCAGATCGAGCTAATTTCCATGATGAGTTCCAAGAGCGCTATAAGAAATTTAATAGTGGTGATCCTTCGGTTAAATTTGAAGACCTTGAGGAGTATGCATTTAGTTCGGTCATGGACTACGGTGATCTTTTCTATTTCCAAGGAATTGGTGGTCTTGGTAAGTATGATAAAGCAGCCATTAGATATGGTTATTATGGATTTCCATGCGATGAAAACCTAAAAGGAGATGCGGAACGATGCGCCTCTAATAGTCGAGCTAAAAAGATGGCCGACCCCGTTGTCCA
>JAUHWN010000201.1 GCA_030424665.1 Bdellovibrionia bacterium
TAAGGAGTCTAGACAACAGATTTTTGAAGCTTGGGACTTTTTTCTCAAAGAGCAAAACAAGCCTATGCTTAGTCCATCCTATTTCTTTAATGGCATCGTTTCGCTTGCAGCTCGGAGCCACGTCATCAAATACTCTCTCAGAGCTACTATGAAACTTTACAGTTACCCCTTCCGGTATCTGATGAAGAAATCTCTCAAGATCACGACTAACCTGTGATGGGTCGACTTTCTCAAAATCAATATGCTCGATTTCGAAACTGGTCGAGATGACTCCCGTACTGAGGAAGCATACCGAGCATCCGTTTAGGGAGATGTATTCTCTAATCAATTTTGGGATCATTATACACCCCTCCTCTAACAATTTTATAAAAGATATATCTGAAGGCATCTCGAATAGTTTTTCTTCGATACCTCAGGCGGATTCCTACTAGAAGAACAGTGGAAAATGACGTCGCAATAATAGAGAGATATTCTACTTTCAGGGGCCGAAAAAGATATTGAAATACATAGAATGTAATTCCTAGTGCCATTATATCGTTTCTATCTAACCCAAAAAATAGGTTGTCATCGTTCAAGATTCTTGAGGGCTTCTTAGACATCAATCCGCTCACTTGCTTATGAGAATATTCCGAAGAACAGGTTAAATATCCCGTGTCGACCAGCAAAAACAGCAATTCCCAAAAGCGAGCCAAGGAGAAGAGTTCCTCCTAATTGTTTTGAAAACTGAAATGCCACTCCACTCAAAATCAGAGCTATAGGGCCTAATGTCATAAATATTTCACCAGCCTTATTTTCGGTTTGTCTAAGTGCCTGGACAACATCTTTCGCGCAAACTAATTCTGGCAAGATGCAGGCCAACAGCCCAACTGCCAGAATCGCTAAAAAATTATATTTCATAAATTACCTCTCGTTCATTTTGTTATTTTCATTTTTGCAGGTCTAACTTCTAGAATCCTGTCTTGATGAACATACTCACCCTTTTTTGTTTGTTTCCACTCATCGATTTCGTACAGTGACCACTTACCGGGCTCTATCAGGCCTTGAAGTTCTCCTGGTAGTTCCCGCTCTAAGAACTGACTATCTCCACCATTTAATCGAAGTTTACTTGCAGACAATTGGTCCTTCAGCGATTTAATCTCGATTTCTCGCTCTCTAATGGTCTCGTTTTCGTCTCTTGAATAAACAAGAGCTGCACCAACCGTCGCAGCCGCTAACGAACCCCAAAGAAGCCCATGCATAGCTTTATCGTCGCCGTCCGGCGCTTGAGCCGCTCCAATAACAAGGCCACCGGCCATAGCCCCTCCCATGTAGGCTAGAGTGCTTTTTTCCCAGCTCGCGCAGCCAGCTAAACTTAAACCTAAAATAAAGACGAGTATTATCTGATTCACGAGGGCCTCACTTAAAAATTTATTTCTTCGTCAGAATGAAAGTCCGGTAACCCGTCAGCTATCGGTTCGTTAGTGATCGGTACAACTTTCTTAATATTTTTTGCAAAAATACTTATCGTCCGAATCTTTTTGTTACCTATGTTTTCCTCTCTAGGCTTGAGGTTTGCTTCGAGACTAATTGAGTCACCTTTTTTCAACATACGCGCCTTATCACCAGTGCGACCAAAACAAAGCACATCAAACCAATAGGTCTGCAAGTCTATCCACTCCTTTTTGTCTCGATCCCAACGGCTCCTGTTTTCTGCCACAGACAAGACTGTAAAGTTCGTATCACCATTCCGATATGACTCTGGGTCATTACCAAGCCTTCCTTCAATTCTTACTTCCGACATAATTTCTCCTCTTTGTTTTGTTGCTATTGAAACACTGAGTTTCTTCGTTTTTTGTTCTCTTAATACATATTTTTTGTATTTCGCCCGGCGGCCCTATATCACCAGCCTCGCCATCATCACCAACAGGTCCGGTTTCTCCAGCAATGCCTCTGCAAATTTCAGGTGGATCGTTGAAATGCTCGAATGTCTGCTTTGGTCTACCGTCCTCGTGGTCGGTCTCGGCCACCTTTTCGGGAGCAGGATCTCCACCATCTCCGCCTGGCCCACCAGTTCCTCCGGGGCTTCCAGCCCCCCCCTTACCAGCTTCCAATTCGAAGAAAATTTTTGATAACTCCGGCTCTTCAACGTAGATGAGCGCAACGCCAGAATTACCCCCGGCTAAACCGGGGTTACCCTTTCGTCCTTTTTTGCCCTTGCCGCCGGGACCACCTGGACTAGGCGGTATATTGCATTTTTCTCTTGGAGGCTCCAATTCTGACCCCATAGGGCCATGGAAGGTTTTGAACGTCGCAAGGCCATCGACAGAGCCCTTCTGTCCCTTCGCGCCTTGGCCAATTTTCCCCAGCGCTGGTGGTCTTTGTCCGTCTCCTCCGTCCTGACCACGCATCACTACATGGAGACTGCCTTCTAGAGACTTGGCTTCGACTATTAGTTCTCCGCCTGACTTTCCAGAGACACCCGTGTCAGCCTTCTCTCCACGTCTAAAAGAGGCGATTGTGCCACCAAGACTTTGGATGCTGTTTACCTTTAGTTGTATTTTTTTTCCCTCGGTTAGAATGCGAGAGTTTTTTGAAAGCCTCATTCTGTTAATGATTAACACTGAGTGTCCCTGACTCGAGATTGCTGCTCGGGAAGTGTCTAAAACTTTCTCCTCTGATTCCTCAACCTTAATGTCGATTGGAATCCAGATTTCTTTCTGGAAAATTTTGTTGAAACTCTTATCAGCCAGAAACTTACCAACTTCATAGTTATAGACGTAACCACTTTTCACGTCTTCATCGACGAACTTGCCCGCAAATCCCAGGGCCAGTTCGACAGTCTCACCGCTTAATTGATCGTGTTTTATTATAGAATACTTTGAATTGTCTCGGGCTTCGAAGACTACGCTATAGTCTCCCACACGAATACCTTCCTGAACAGAAACGTCTACAAGTTCATTAGCTGCTATGTTTTGGAACAACTCATCGTTGTGTTTCGATTTGTCATCGTTAAAGCTTCGTCCACAACCTAAGATACAAAAAAGTGGAATTAAACCCCATGAAAGTCTCATCTTAGTTCCCCCAAAATACCCCAAAAAGTTCTGATCATTTGTGCTCAAACAGAAATAAGTTAGAAAAAATAGAATGTTAAAGAATTAAAGACGTACACAACGAAAACATTGATTAATCAACATAAACGATATATTAATAATGAATATGTCATTTCGAAATGTCCTAAAGTCTTATATTTCTTACAAGAATCTTAAAATGAAAGAAGTCGCCGATAATGCGGGAATCACTCCTAATACTCTATCAAGATATGTAAATCAGAAGAGCGATATCGGGTCCGATAAACTATTGAAAATTCTGGAACATTTGGGAGTCGATGTAATAGCTCCTCTTTCTGTCCGGAATCCGGATAAAACAGAAATTGTTTATGAGAAAGAACAAATCGCTAGACACCTTTTACAAATAGTCGATATGTTAACGGAAACAGAGAGAACGACCTTCTACAAAACCTTGACCCAGCTTGGGAAAGCAAGGAATAGAAAGTTAAATTCTCTGAGGCTGAAGGACTCGATCGAGTACATAAGCTCAAAAATGTAACTTTGGGGAGATAGTTATGCAAACGACCGATTCGGCCGCTACATTGCCGGTTAATAAGACGGTAAATCCAGATCACAGTAAGAATATTTTGCAACTTTGGACAGATATCGACTGGAGAAAAGTTCAAGCGATATTTGAGCTAGACTCTGTAAACCCTTCTCACACTTGGATTGCGGACCAGCTCGATCTGAAAGTTGAAAGAGTTACTGAAATTATTGAAGGACTTCTTTCTCTGGGCATCATTAAAAGAACCGAAGCGGGATACGACTTAGTACAAAAAACGATAAGAATGGAACAAGAGCCCGTATACCTAAACGCGAGCCATGAACAAATAATTGATGTGTACAGTCTCTTAAGCAAGCAAGTTGTGAATGAAGTCTGTCCGGAGTCATACGCTGGCTCTAAAATTTGTGTAACAGCCTCAAATTATGACCTTACATCTCAGCTTTACAAAGATATTGATGCCGCCTTCAAGAAATTTGTAAAAACATCTAGCGAAGCCAAAATAAAAAATAAAGTCTACGCCTTCACCTTCTGTGGTGCTAATACTCTCAAAGGAGATAAATAATGAAAACTCTAATTAAAAGTACCATCGCATTCGTTTTACTTACATTACCCATGGTGAGCCTTGCGGGTGGCGAAGACGGCGGCCCAGGAATTATAAGAGTTCATCAAGCAATGTCCGACATTAATAGCGTTATCCCGACAGTCGAACTCCTAAGAAATAACAACGGCCTATTTTTGAAATCACAGATGAATGACTACAACGAAATATTTGATGCCAATGTTGCTTTTGTAGCAAATGACTCTGTCTTTTTAGAAGTAGAGACTCTTGAAAAGACTTTCGTAATCGAAACCTCTAAGAAGCAATTGTCTATTGCAGCACCTGAGTTATCGATCGGACTTTGAGGATCTTGAAATAAGCTAGGTATTGGGAACAGACGCATCTATTGATCAATAGATGCGTCTCTACTAAGACCAACCTCGATCCAGCCTAAATTACATGTATACACACATTTAATCGGCGAAGGCTCCAAGAGCGGCCATTTTTGCCTTACTGGGGGTTCGATATGCCTTAGGCGAAAATTGACCGTCGATAACATATTTCCAAAAGCCGTTTTTTGTTTTGAAGACAGTACAGTGCTGTCCTCCTAGTCCATTAACCCAGTTGCCCTTTCTATTTTTTCGCCAAGAACGGTAGCCTAGAATCGCAGCTTTAAATTTAGGACTCATTCCTTCTAAGTTTTCATCTTGGGATATTTTAATCTTGATAAACTTGCGGGTAGAAAGAGTGGTGATTACTTGGCAAATTTCACTATGAGCTTCATCAGAGTCCAACTTAAACCATTCGCCTTTTACCTGTAAGCTTTTGGTTTTGAGATGCCTGTGTATTGAATTTTCGACTCTAAGGGCATCAGCCCTGTCATGGAACCAATAGACTCTGTCAATTGTTAGTGTCTCAGGATGCCCCGTCTGAAGTTCTCTAAGTCGCTTGTGAGGAGAATCACTGATCCCAATTTTCACGCTTTTTGAGCTGGAAATAACATAAACAGAAGAAGCTGTTGGGAGCGGTGGTCCAGTAACTACGTCGCTAGAATCCATAATTTCCTCGACACTCATTAGAGCAGCTTGGATAAACTTTTTCTTCTTTTCCTCAGCCTGTTGTTTATGCCATTTTTTAGAACGCTCGGTCTCATTTTTCAATAAAAATATCTCATCTCTTGGTTTTACATATTCAAATCTATGCAGCCATTTCAGGTCAGATTTTAGCTGTTCTGAAACTTCGGTCTCTAAAGTCTTTTTTAATGGGATAAAAAAATTGGGAATCGTTTCATATCTTTCGTTTTCAATTGTTATAATAAAGTTGTCGATCTTTTCCTCAGAAATGCGATTGTTCCCGGATTTTTCAATCAGTTGTGTTAGAAATGAATAGCAATCAAAATAGCTTTCAAACATGATTACTTTTCTTTCGGGGGTATAGAGAATCTGATTTTCATTCAAAAATTCAATGATTCGATTGAAATTATCTAACTTTTCAGACTTTGAACGTTCTTCCCATTCAATTCGCTTCTTTTCACTTTTCTCTTTTTCATGACGGCTTGCTAGGGTCGGAAGGACGTATAAGCCTATTGGCAGGCCAAATACTAGAACCCATCCTGATTGG
>JAUHWN010000041.1 GCA_030424665.1 Bdellovibrionia bacterium
GAGAGATGCTCGAAAAGATGGCAATGAGGGTTGAGTAGAGGATAAATGAACTTTTATTGTTAATAGATTTCTTCATAATGAGTAACCTCCATGCCGAAAGGGTTTTGTTTGGATCTAGTGGTTTCTGCTATCAATAGTTTGAGTCTAAAGGTCCGTTTAGATTTTGATGCTCGAAGGATCTGAGTAGATTCAAGGGTGGCTTGAAAGCTTCCATCATCTTCTTTAGTGAGCTTTTTTAGTTCTGTTTTGATTGAAATTTGATTAGATTTAACTTTTTCTTGAAGGCTTTGGATTTGATCTCTTTTCGAATTCCAGAGGCTTTCGGACATAAAGCCAGTGGCAAATCCAACATTTTTAGAAAAGGTTCGTGGCTCAAAATTATAGAGCTTTTCAATATAGGTTTTAATGAAATTGACTACTTCAGTCTTAAATAGTGGGTCGCTATCTTGATAAATTATGCGAGTTCCATTCTCATCAATGCCAATAAGAATCGGAGTTCTTGAGTTTTTTAAAGCCTTATAAGATAAAAAGAGAGCGCCACATGATATACCAATTGAGGTCACAAGTAGCAAAATTTGAATATCTCTGATCAAAAAATAACGATTTATAGATTTCATTTATCAAGTTCCTTGAAATTCATTTGATCTCTCACAGTCGGCCTTTTTGGATTAGAACTAGTGGCTTTATGAGGAATCGAATTATTGAGAATTGGCTTTTGGTTGATGAAAGTCTTTGAGACCTGA
The DNA here is from genome assembly GCA_030424665.1 of Bdellovibrionia bacterium. GTDB lineage: Bacteria > Bdellovibrionota > Bdellovibrionia > Bdellovibrionales > JAGQZY01 > JAUHWN01. The sequence continues at coordinate 744 of JAUHWN010000041.1, forward strand.
GTTTCTTTTTTTGTGAGAAGTGGGGCCTTTTGAAATGCAAAATTTCGATTCTGAGTACTCACGTAAGAATTTGATACTTCAGATTGTGTCGAATTATTTTGATATCCAGACGACTTTCCAATTGTCTGGCTTATGGAATTATTTCGAATATTGAGATCAGCTTGAGAGCTTTTTTGCGAGTTTAAGCTACTATTGGTCGAAAAATTGCGTTCCTCAGCTCTCTGAAGTTGAGATTTCCATTCACTATTTTCATTCATAAAGCTGCCCGGAGATCTAATCTCACTCACCGGAAAATCTGGTCTTTTGGATTCCTTTTCCTTTGGACTTCCCAATAGTTTTTGTCGTTCATACTTTAAGTTGTTAGCAATTCTGGATGCGTTACTCTTCCCAATAGTCGCTGCTAAGCTCGTACCTTTTGTAACGAAGGCTGTTGCTACTCTTGTTGCCATTTGCCCAGGACCACTATTCATTGATGTTATTGCAATCGCTAAAGGCCCTAAGAGTTTCAAAATTTGAGTCACTAAAACTAAAACGTAGCTAGAAAATGAGCCATCTGCATTTTGGCCTATCCAAGTCGATACTTGATCAATGGCTTCCCAAACAATTGGCCAAGTAGAGCTCATAATCAGCATTCCAAGAAATATTTTTACTCCGAGCCCAATTCCAAGAAGGGTTCCTAGTACAAATACTACTGGGGCAAGGGCTGAAAGAATTGATAGTACAAAGAGCTGAATAAATGATCCTACCCAAAATAGAATAATTGTAAGTGATTGGAGAATCTTCATCAGTGCCCATGGCCCATCGAAATGACCCTCTTTTAGAAAGCTTTCGGCATCGAGTGAAACATTTTTTGGATAAAGATCATCTAGAAAGAGAGTAATTCCTTCTAAAATATACCTGAAACCGAAAAGTAGAATAAAGCAGGCTACTAGGCCCTTAAAGATTTCTATAAAATCTTGAGAGGACCCCATAAGGGAGTTTTGAACGATTCGAAGCAGGAAAATTGGCCCAACTATTACAAGACAAAGACTTGCGGTATTTTCATAGATTTTGACTAAAAATTCAGAAAATTCGACATAATTCATGAGGATTTTCCTCGATTTTTTTGCCTCATTTCTTGCTGTTTTTTAAAAAATTCCTCCCATTCTTTTCTATCTTGGGCTTCTTTTTGAAGTCGGTAGAGATTGTGTTTTCTCATCTCTATGAGCATGGCGCGATTAGTTTCATTAAGCTGATGTACACCTAGATTTGTTTTCATAGAATTTAGAGCTAAAATTCCCTTGGTTCCAAGAACTGTGAACTTTGATATTATACTTTTGGCTGACCTTATAAGTCGGGTAGTGTGACGGATACTTTCTAATATATCTTCGTTATCCCCAACACCTTGCTTTAAAAAGTCTTTGGTTAATCGATCTAAATAAATCACTTCGTCAGCGAGTATTTTTAAGTTTTGAGCCGAACGTTGGAGGTGTTTTAGGTCTTTTGCTGATTTGGAATCAGGTTCTATTTCGTTAATAAGCTCTTCCGTCGCTTCGGCGTAGGCTGCGATAGCAGCCAAGTCATCAGCTCTTTCGGCTACGAAATCAAGAAGGGCAAAAGAAGTAGATGTTTGTAACATAATGATTATTGTTACATTTATAAGTCTAAACATCGGATGGCTTCTTTCATCGAAAGCCCCGGAACTGACTTTAAAAGGGCTTCAAGTTTTAGTTGGTCTTCTTTTTTAGAGGTGTATAACCAATATTCTTCATGAGAAAGGTGTACTCTTAAGGTTCTTTTCCCCGTTGAATCTATTTGGTAGCAGTCGGCAAACCTTCCAGGAATGCGGGATAAGTTATTGATACAGTGAAGATCATATTCGTTTAAATTTAATCGTGATTTGAAGCTCTCAGAGCTCCCATCTTGAGAGAATATGAACTTCGTGGGTGAGTTATCAAGAATCGATGTATCACCAAAAGGTGCCAGATGCTCTGATCTTTGAGCAATTGTAATAAAAGCGTCTCCTTTTTTCCTGATATTAGCTATTGATAGAGCAAAGAATGGAAAGGCTCTTTTGATAAAAATAGGGACTTCATCAGCTATAAATGCGTACCGTTCTTCACTTTTCTTATTTTGAACAAGTAAATTAAAGGTCGCTAGAATCCCAGATAGACCTCCCTGGGAGAAATCCTCATCTAATGCCTGATCGATTTTAGCAAAATTAAAATAATGAATCTGGGTATCTTCAAAATTAGTCGTTTTCGTATCTTTAAAGCAGTTCTCAAAAACACCACCTGTAACCCACCTGGATAAAAGGTTTCTTCTAGGCAACTCAATAGAACGATCATAAAAATCAATCAAAGAAGGTTTTTTGGGGGTTCCATGTAAATACTGAGTTACACTTGCTTCGACCTGAGATCTTAGGTCTTTAGTAAGTTGAGTCTCATTTTCCTCTCTAATAAGGGTTTCGATAAATTCAGATAATATTCTCACCTGATCCGCACTCCGATCCGTAAAATCAACATATGCGAAAGGATTAAGGCCAGATGGCGAGTCTGTTGTCAGCTGATACTCTTTTCCACCTAGATTTTCAGTATTTTTCGAATGAGATCCACCCACATCTAAGATAAATATCTTTGTATTTGGGTCTCTAACCATACTTCTTGTAATCATATTGGTGATAACTGACTTCCCAGTACCAGGGCGACCAATAATATTCATTGAGTAACTTTCAAATTTCTCGTTAAAGGGATCAAAGTAATGAAGAGTATCGTCTAATCTATGAATTGGAAGAACTGTGTTTCTCTTTCCTTGGTCTTTTTTCCTTGTCGAGAATCCCGCAACAGGAAGGTAGTAGGGCATATTTGTTGCCACTTCAAGTAGTGGAGTATGAAAGTCTCCTCCTGGAAGGACGGACTGAAATACATTATATGCCCCAAAGCTTTCAATATAGGTCTCGCCAATGGACCTTAGTTTCTCGGCAGCATCTACCAGGTATTTTCTGAGTAACTTTTCATTTGGAGCTCTAAATAAAAATACAGGCTCAAATTCAATGAGTTTTTCGCCTCCCAGTGCTATTTCTTCTAGGCTTTTTTGGTACTCATAGTATTTCTTGGCTGATATCTGATCAGAGCCAGAGCCTGCTCGATTTGATTTTATTCTAAGGTAACTCTCAGCTTTAGTATCAGATGTCTTTCTTATTGCCACACAATAGGTGTAAGGATGAGGTAGAGAATCCATCGTTGTGTAGAGATGATCAATATTCAACTCATGACTCGGAAGACCTGTGATCTTCAAGACTCCCGTAAGTTGTTTTATTTGATCTAGACAAGCACCTCTGTGTTGCCAGATGGGATTGAGATAATCCATCATAGCTGTGTAATCGAGATCCAATGACTTTAGAATCAACCCACAAGATTCTAGTGTTTTTATTGGAAGGCTTGCTAAAAAGTCCTGAACGGTCTTTTGAGAGTAGTTTTTTCTTAAAAAACTAAACGGAGTTGCTTTAAGGCTCTTTTCAAATGTGATGTAGACTGATTTGTCTACAAACCGTAAGTTCGACGTTTTCCTGGTTAGACCTGGGATATTCTGGTACATCTCAGCACTGTGATAGATTCTACAAACAATATCTAAAGGAAGGTTAGCTGCCATCGAGGAGTAAACAGCTAAAAGTGGTTCTAGATCATCAGATTGAAGATCTATCAGGTCCAATTCAAACCCTGTAAAGACTTTCCCATTATCGAGAAAATATATAATATGGTCATTGAATTTTGTTTTCTCTAAAATTCGAGTCATTTATTTTTCCACCTTGATTTAAGCTGATAACTAAAGAAATCTCTGAAAATAGATGTTCTAATTTTAAGCCGAATAGGAGCAAGAATGAGACTAACTACGAATACTAGAACAACGAGATAGAAATTATGTGTGATCTTAAAATACTGATTTAAAAGCATGAGAATTAAAAGTGATCCGGTAAGGCCTACTAGATCAGAATAGCCTAATCCAAATAGTTCACCTTTGGAGTTCAATTCTCGGCTTGGTTTAAAAGACCTCAACTAAATACTCCTTTTAAAACTTCAATGAGTGCAGGTCCTCCAAATACTGCGGCTGCACCAACGACTCCACTCATTAAAATTGTTCGGCCAGTTTGACCTCCACCAAGAGATAAAATAATACCTCCAACTAGAACTCCTACTACACTTGTTACCTGACCTAGGGAAAGTAGAACAGATTGGCTCTTTACCGCAGCTTGCTCAAGGCGATTTGCATACACAGGAAAATAGGTCATTAAAATTATGAGTAGGGTGACGTAGTTTATATGTTTCATTTTTCTTCTCCTTTAAGATTAGGAAGTTTGACTTCAAATATTTTATTGACGTGAATCCAGGTAGATTCATCGTATTCGTCTTGTATCCAGCGACTGGTTTTGTAGAGCTTCCATTTCCCAGGCCATACAAGATTTTTAAGGTTATTTGGAAGATTACTCTCAAATAAATTTGTTCCATTCGAGAGAGTTTCTTTTTGAGGGTAGGTATTATCTTGGTTTAATTGGCCTAGTTGATTAGCGAACATTCTGTTTTCAGCTTCAAGTCGCTTAATTTCAGACTCGTTATCAAATAGGTATAAAGAAGTGATCGCAGCAATAACGCCTAAAGAAGCTCCATACATGAGAGCATTTTGGCTTTTGTATTTAGGTCTACTAGAACCAAGAGCTGCACCACTAGTAACTCCTACCCCTATTGTGTAGAGAGATTTTTGACGGTGTGTGGTTGCGCATCCGGTGCTGAGTGCTAACAAGATAAGAAATAGAACCTTATTCATTGATTCTTACTCCATTAAGAATCAATTCTCCTGGCTTCCCACTTTCACCTTCAGGTCCTTGAGGGCCTGGAGGTCCCTCATCTCCTGTTTCACCATTTGATGGCCTAGGACAACAAGAAACCAAATGACCGATTGATTTACATTCACTACTTCCCCAGCCAGTAAGTGTTCCTGGGTCTCCGCCTTCACCACCTTCTCCTCCAGGACCACCTGGCCCTCCATCACCGCCAAAACCTCCACCTAAGCTGTACTTGATTTGCGAAAAATTAAAATCTTCGATATCTAAAACAAGTCTTCCGCCATTTCCACCAGGCAAACCCTTTTTTCCCGGCTTACCAGGATGCCCTGTAAGGCCTTTTTTTCCTTTCAGAGGGTGATTGGATGGGTGAATTTTAGGACGAGATTCAACAGATTTGTTGTGAACTGTTTTTATATAACAGACCGGAGTTTCACCTAATTTAAACCAGGCGTGATTCCACGAATCACCAGTCGGGCCTTTCGTTCCTTCAGGTCCTTGATCACCTTGTCTTCCAGTAGCTCCTTTCTGTCCTCGGAGATCGATATTAATCTCACCACTGAGTTTTTTAGCAATAATTTGAAACGACTGTGCATTTGCTCCAATGTTTCCATCAATAGCAGCGTCTTTGAAAGATTTAAATCGAGTATTTTTTGAGATGATCTCGTTTGCTTCGATGCGAACCTGATGATTTTTAATATAGATGGGCATTTCATTAAGTAAGAAAATTCGTCCATCTGTTATTAATTCATAACTAGGACTCTTGAACCGGTTGAAGTCAGCTTGCGACTCAACTACTAAATCGCGTGGAACTAGTAACTCTTTTTCACATTTCGTAAGGGTTCCTGACCTCAATACTTCGCGAACTTTGAGTATGATTTTTTCTCCACCTTGAACTTCTAAATCAAAGTTCTCAACTTCATTTATTGAATGCTTAGCTTGTTTAAAGCTTTCAGTTTGAAGGCTAATCTCATAGCTTTTCGGAGCTTCTTTGTTTACTTCAAATTTCAACTTATAGCTATTTGGCGCTATCTGAGGCTCAAAATAGTGATTTAAGCTCTCATTACAAAGGGAGTTAAAATTGAAAGGTGTGACAAGATTTTCGCCGTTTTGATCTTCAGAGCCGTCAAAGTCGCTACCACAGCCCGTCAAAACGGATACTAAACAAATATAAACTATGAATAAGTGATGTGACCCTAACATCTGATACCCCCATATGAACCTACTTAGACACCCTACATGCCAAGCTCTATGGAAAATTAATTAGAGATGAGCTAGTTTTGTCCAAGAATTAGGTCCAGTTAGCAGGAGTTTCACCACCGCGGTGGTTCATCAGTGCGTTAAATACCGCTATTTAGCTCTAAGATAGCCCTTGAAAACCACCGCGGCGGCGGGATACAAACATTAACTGGGTAGGGGGTATTATGGATGAATCAATAAAGAGTGCAATTGCAACTCTCATTGATTCCTGGATCGATGAAAAGAGCATGAGAACTATTGCTTCTTTGTCGCGAAATTCAGGTGTGAGTGAAAGTGTTGTCAGACGTGCTCATCGCAAAGAATCCATTCCAAGTGTTGATAACTTATTAAAACTTTTGATGACGACAACTTTCACGAAGTCCTTCAAAGAATTGCGTGCAGCACTTCCTGATGTCCTCAATTCTTACTTAAAAACTAAAGACTTTTTGTATGCAGATACAGAAATAGAAACGATTCGAACGACTCTAGAAGTTGAGACTTACCTTCAAACTTACGAAAACTATATGATTTATGACAGAGTCTCCCATTCTCACTCCATAACTCGAGACAAAATTAAAGAGTCTTTTGGGGCTATGGGGGAAAAAGCTTTAAATGAACTCGTCGAGGCTGGTCTCATACAAGAAGATGAGACTAAAGCTCTTAGCCTTGGGGTTAAGAATATTTCAGTTTCACCTTCTTTACTTAAAAGACATTTACCAAAAGTTGTTGAGACTTATTATGACCATCAAGATTCAAGACATATTTTGGCGAATTTTTCTGAAACTATTTCGGAAAGTGCTGCAAAAGAGATTCTTGAACTACAAAAACAGACTAATTCAAAAATTGCTCAAATTATGATGAATAATCCTGGCTCTGTGCCTTATCTATATATAGGTTTATTTAATCCCATGGATTTTAGAAGTGGGGAGGAAAAGTGATGAAACAGTTAATTTTGACAATGACTCTCCTTTTATCTTCAACAGCATTTGCTGGGAATTTCTCAGGTTCAGGCAATAGTAAGTCCATCTTAATCCTTCCTGAAATAGTACTCCTTCAAGGCATGAGTGAGTTTGAAAGTAATCCTCAGCTTGTTCGTATTTCACAAACATCTGACGACGATCAGCCGTATATCGAACAAACTCAATGGGGCGATATTTTAAGATACCCAGAGACTGGTGATTCTATTGAAGCATGGGAGATCGTAGAGGATTTCGTTGAGCCTGACCTCCAAGGAAGTGTTTTTCTAAATTACAGCAGATTTCCTTTTGGTGAGCTACATTATGACGGGAAGCCTACATATATCTGCTATGCTCTTGTTGAAGGTGCGATCTACTTTGGCGCTAGTGAAAACCAATTGAGAATCACAAATGCTATTTTACATCTTGCGACGGAAAGAAATTTGATCGCTGACAGACATTCAGTACAGTGTAAGAGAACAGATGCATTTTTAGATATTTTTCATCGTGCAAACTCAATCTTAGATTTAACTATTGTTATGCGATCTGTAGAATAATCTATGTACGAATTGGTGACCTGAAATTTTGCAGGTATCAATTTATTCAGCTCGTAGTTTCTTTTTTTCACAAGTGCTTAATATGTCTAGTAAAAATTGATAAGTTCTAGAGCATTATTTCTTAATGAATGTTTTTCCAACCAACGGCAATTATTGTAATTTCGAAAATATTATTAGCTTATTTTCTAACAGGCAGAATTCACTAATTTTTCTTAGCTTTAAATTAAATTTTTGATACCATCCTCGAGGTCGAAATCATTGGGGGAGAAATATGGCTATCTTTAATCGGCTATATATATTTTTAGGTTGTTTGATCTACACAGTAATCCTGATTTCCTGCGCTCGCCCATTTCACTCTGCAGAAAATACTAAACTAGGAGCTACCCAGGTAGTGAAGCCCACATTTCAGTCAATTTTTAGTAAAGTTATCGAACCTAAATGCTTAAAATGCCACAATCCGAGTAAAAAGCCCCATGGAGTCGACTTAAGTACCTTTGATTCGACTGTTAATTCCAACGTTTTTCCTCCTTTGGTAGTCCCTGGTAATCCAGATGGAAGTTCTCTTTTTAGTTCGATTATCAAGGGACGTATGCCAAAAGATAGTCCTGCACTGAGTGATTCTGAGGTTGAAGCTATAAGGGAATGGATTGTAAATGGTGCCAAATTATATGATGAGCCAATAGATAGTGATGAACCAATAGATAGTGATGAACCAATAGATAGTGATGAACCAATAGATAGTGATGAACCCAGTTAACTCAAAAAAGGAGAATATATGAGGAATATGTATATTTTTTTTACAGCGATGTTGTTAAGTTTTAACGTTCTAGCTCATGGATCTTTACTAAATTTAAGTAAGATGGCTATCAGTGAGAGCCTCGTTGTATTCGAAAACTCCCAATCTGAACCTATAGTCAGATCTTATTCAGGCGTGAAGGCATGGAGTAGTAAAGGTAAAATTAAAGTTCGTGTCTACTTCGATAACAATAAGTCTTCAATTGTTTACCAATGTGAAATGAAACACTTTGATGATGGCAGTGAAAGTATGGTTTGCTCATAAGTTGTTATTAATGAACGTATCTTGATTTTAGGTTGAGATACGTCATTTAAAAGGTATAACTTCCGCCTAGATGAATCATCCAACTCATTCCAAGATTATAGCTATCCAAAAATTGATAAATTGGTTTTGTAAACTCACCGTAAAGTCGAATTTCTTCTATATTCGATTTACTTAGGGAGAACAAATAATTGTATCTCAATCCAATATCCAGCCTTTCGCCTGAACGCAAATCGGGTCGCTTCGTAGCAACTGTTGGCATCGAGTTAGGGTCAAGTCTATTATCCACACCATCATAATCACCAAATTTTGAGAATTTTAACATTCCGGATAGAGAAGAAGAATCATTCAGTTGGTAATCTCCATCCAGAACTAGTTCAATATGATTGCCTACCGAATACCCCTCTTTATTGCGTCCAAGAGGGAGGCTGCCAAGAAACTCTGCCGATAGATTCCACTTTTCGAGATCATAGAGTAGGGTTGCCCCAATAAGTAAATCAAAAGTTCCAGACCCTAGCTGCATCGGATATGGAAGTAAGAGGTCACTACCAGCAGGGGTGTCTCCTCTTTTGTCAATAGACCCAGTTGGATGGCTCCATCCTCCAGAGACTATTAGTCTTATAGGGTCTAAGGATACATTTTTATCATCATTTGATACATTTATTCCTGAAGCAGCATAATCAAAAATTACTTCGATATCTCCGAGGCCCTTAGACTTCGTTTCGAATTCGACTCCCATGCGTGTTTTGTGGTTCATTGATTTTTGGTAATACGGCATCATCATCATTACAGACAACCTATTAGTAATTCCATACATGGGCATTACCATGTGTTTTGTCGAGTCCATCGACAGAGGTGTCACCATAAACTGATCTAAGGCCTTATCTTCCGATACAGTCTTTGATCCGGAATAAATTGAATCCATACTCATAAACATATACATATAACGAATCATGAATTCGCCTTTACGATGAATATGAGTTTGCAAAGTGTTGCTGCCCAATAGGTTCAAAGATGCGATTTCATCTAAACTCATTTCTACGATATCGTCATCTGTTGGAACGCTACTTTCATTCGAATTCGCAAATTGATTAATACCAATAACACATAGAAAGCTAATGATTGCTAATCTCAATATTTCTCCTCAATAAGTGTATTACAAACAAGTCCTGGTGACTATCATGTCAAATTAGAGCGCTTTCATCAACTTTATTAGAGTTGTTGACGTAGAAATAGGGATTTAGTGAAATAATTCAATGCGAGGAGGAGCAGTGAAATTAGTCTTCGTGAAAGTCGTATCAATAGTTCTTTTACTTAAGATAAGCTTGGTTTCTTTTGCCCATAAGGGCGAGGATCACTCTGAACCAAAAGAAGAGATTCCGTCAACGGTTGAAAGAGAAAAGGTGCTCGACGAAATAAACGAAAACTATTTGGCCCGAGTAGAACCTATTTTTAAGAAAAAGTGCTTGGATTGTCATGGTCAACTTGACGATTTTCCATGGTATCACTCATTACCTTTTGTTAAAACGATGATGAATGAAGATATGTCTGAGGCTAAAGTTCATTTAGATATGACGGATGGGTTTCCGTTTAAAGGGCATGGAAATCCTGAAGAAGACCTAGTTGCTCTAAAAAACTCAATAGAGGAAGAATCGATGCCACCACTAAGGTATAGGCTGATCAATTGGAATACAAAAGTTACAGATTTGGAGAAAAAAAAGATATCAAACTGGGTGGCAGACAGTATTTCTAAGCTAGAAAAATTGAAACCACAAGATTAGAAATTGAGATTAAATACCCCCGAGATGTGTCGAAATACCTCAATCGATTACTTAAGGATCAAAACTTAGGAAGATTTTCACTAATAATATCAAATACTTAAATGAAGGCCTTGACACTAAGGTCATTCGGCCTCAAGCTTGCAATACCCTAGGGGGGTATAGGTACACCCTGTCATGGTATTAGGTAGGAGTAAAGTTATGGCAAAGGCCAAGGCAAAACAAAAGAATAAGCATTCTGACCATTCTAGAGAACTAGCAAAGTTAAAACGAATAAAGGGTCAACTCGAGGGCGTCGAGAAGATGATAAGTGAAAAAAGGTATTGTGGTGACATTCTCGTTCAAGTTCGTGCAGTCCATGCTGGGTTATTAAGTGTGGAATCGTCGATTCTCGAAACTCATCTTAAAGGTTGTGTGGCAGACACTTTCAGAAGCGGTAGTAAATCTGAAATCGAAAACAAGATCGACGAAATATTCAGACTATTTAAAAATGCAAAATCAAAAGGAGTAAGGCTTTAGTGGATCATTTACATCAACAAGAAACCAATGAAGACCAGGAATGTCACCATCATGTAGATAATCATTCTAAAAAGTCTGCCTCTCAGGCTGATCCAAACGCGGTTTACACGTGTCCTATGCATCCAGAGGTAAGGCAAGTAGGCCCAGGAAGCTGTCCAAAGTGTGGTATGGCCCTTGAGCCGCTTATTACTGACGATAACGAAAACGAAGAACTTCGAGATATGACAAAGCGTTTTTGGCTCGCAGCAGTTTTTACGATTCCTTTATTTATTATCTCAATGGGAGACCTACTTCCGGGCCAACCTATCTCAGAAGTGCTTTCCGCGGAAACACGTGTCTGGCTTGAACTTTTATTAGCATCTCCCGTTTGTTTATGGTCAGCATGGCCATTTTACGCCAGAGGTGTAGATTCTGTTGTTAGAAAAAGCCTAAATATGTTCACACTTATCGGTTTAGGCGTAAGCGTAGCATTCATCTATAGTGTTATTGCAGCAGTTTTACCCGGTATTTTTCCAGATTCATTTAGAAACGCCGACGGACACGTTGCAGTTTACTTTGAGGCAGCAGGTGTCATCGTAACCCTTATTCTACTCGGCCAGGTTCTAGAGCTTCGAGCTAGATCCCAAACTAACGCGGCAATTAAAAAACTGTTGGGATTGGCCGCTAAAAGTGCCAGAAAAGTAAATTCGGATGGATCTGAACAAGATATTCCACTTGAGCATGTGAACATTGGAGATATTTTAAGAGTCCGACCTGGAGAAAAAATCCCTGTAGATGGGGAGGTCACTGAAGGAAGAAGTTCGGTGGACGAATCTATGATTTCTGGCGAACCGATTCCTGTTGAGAAAAGCCCTGGGGAAAAAGTTGTAGGAGCAACAGTAAATGGTACTGGTTCACTTTTGATGAAGGCCGAAAAGGTAGGATCTGAAACCTTGTTGTCCCGAATTGTGCATATGGTGGCTGAGGCACAGAGAAGTAAAGCTCCTATACAAAAACTTGCAGACACTGTGTCAGGTTATTTTGTTCCTATCGTTGTTGTGATTGCAGTTGTCACATTCATCGTCTGGGGAGCTATAGGGCCAGAGCCAGCAATGGCATATGCTCTTATCAACGCAGTTGCAGTTCTAATTATCGCTTGCCCCTGTGCTTTGGGGTTGGCCACTCCCATGTCAATAATGGTGGCTACAGGAAAAGGAGCTATGAATGGTGTTTTATTTAAAAACGCTGAATCTATTGAAATTATGAGGAAAGTCTCCACACTCGTAGTGGATAAAACAGGTACCCTCACAGAGGGTAAACCAAAACTCGTATCCGTTGAAGGAGTTGGCCTTGAAAACGATGATCTTCTTTCGATGGTTGCCAGTATCGAAGTGGGTAGTGAGCATCCATTGTCACAAGCCATAGTTGATGGTGCCAAAGAAAATAACATTCCACTTAGGGATGTGTCTGATTTTAATTCCCACACAGGAAAAGGGATATCGGGAAAAATTAATGGAAAGATGATTTTTGTTGGTAACGACAAATTAATGGATGACCAGGGCATTAAGTATGGAACTCACGCTGATTTGGCTGACAAGCTTCGTTTGGATGGTCAAACCGTGATGTTTGTTGGGATCGACGGAGTTTTTGTCGGTTTCGTAGGTGTCGCCGACCCCATTAAATCCACCACTCCTGATGCCATTAAGGCCTTACATCATGAAGGTCTTAAAGTGGTCATGCTCACGGGAGACAATGAAACCACAGCTCGTGCTGTTGCAAGTAAACTCAATATAGATGAAGTAATTGCAGACGTTTTACCAGATCAAAAAGTTAAGGCTGTAGCTAAATTGCAAAGCCAAGGAGAAGTCGTCGCCATGGCAGGGGATGGAATTAACGATGCTCCGGCCCTTGCTAAGGCTCATGTTGGGATTGCCATGGGAACAGGTACTGATGTGGCCATGGAAAGCGCGGGTGTTACCCTAGTTAAAGGAGATTTAACTGGGATTGTTCGAGCTAGAGTTTTAAGCCGTGCGACCATGGCCAACATTAAGCAAAACTTGTTTTTCGCTTTCGTATATAATGCTGCTGGAGTTCCAATAGCTGCTGGAGTTTTATACCCATTTTTTGGAATTTTGCTCAGCCCCATCATCGCAGCCGCGGCCATGAGCTTTAGTTCGATTTCAGTCATAGCCAATGCCTTAAGGTTAAAAGCGTTAAGAATCTAGGGAGAATGATTATGGATCGTCCAAATTCACTTCGAAACCAATCGAAACAGAACAACATATGGAAAAATCCACTAGTATGGATTTGTTTAGCAGCCGTAGGGTATTGGGTTTACACCTACCATTTAGAACATGCTCTAGGTTTTTTACCCTATTTTATTTTACTTCTTTGCCCATTAATGCACATTTTCATGCACGGTAATCACGGACATGGAGGTCATGGTGAAGAGTGTGACCATGAACACCATAATCATAAACACAATTGGGAGAAATGAGAATGCACAGTGCGGATCAACCAGCTTATGGTTTGTGGTTTTTAGTAATTTTAAATTCGGCTATTTTTATAATATTCGCTTTTAGTTTTACCAAGCCAAAATCAAAAACAGACTGGCGCTCGCTCGGAGCTTTTTCAGCCTTTATCTTAGCCCTGTTTACCGAAATGCAGTCCCACATGGGAATGATGGGAGAGATGATGAAAGGAAACATGATGGGCAAGGATATGCCAATGATGAAGAAAATGGGAGAAATGCAAGGAAAAATGAGTATGATGATGGGTCAAATGAAAGATCAGATGAACGGTTGTATGATGGGTGAAGAAATGATGGGAAAAAAAGGGAAGTCGAAAGCCAAGAAGAAAAGAGACTGTACGGAATTTTGTGTATGAGTGATCGGCGTCACTTCTTGCACCTACAGGTCTAGCCAATTTTTCCTGTTGGGGCAAGAATTTTCTTACCCCGACTTTTTCAGTCGAATGGCAAATATCTCCACCAGACGTTGTAGCTCGACTGCGCGGACTTATTTCACCAACTACCAGAAATAAAGCAATCCCAAGCCTGCTCCGAAGCGATTTTCGTAACTTGCAAGTAAAGAAAGGTCTCTACTCACAACATATTCTAAACCAACATTCCAAACATAATCTTGCTGGGAGGAAATTCCTTGAGGTAAATCATTTTTCCACCCAAAATCGCTGGTCACTTCCCAATAAAAAAATGCATTGGTGCGAGGGAAAATTAGTTTTTCTGTGCCAAGAGAAAATTGAACCTTAAGGTCGCTATCTATCCTAAGCCCAGAGTCGATAAAATATGGTAAGAGCCACTTTGCACCAAAGACTCCAACAGTTTCTATATCATCAACGCTATCTTCTATTTTGTTTTCTGAATTGGCACCAAGATACAGTCTAAAATAATCTGATATATACCGCTCGTAGCTAGCATCGGCCTCCAAATTTTGATTCCATCCATATTGCGCTCCAAGATTTAACTGGTTTCTCGTGTTCGAGCTTGTAATATCCATAGAGCCAAAATGGCTTGCACCAATAAATTGCGTCCATGTGTACCAGTGAGAGTCAGCTTCGAGGACATTTGAAAGGGCGAATGGCTTCATTCGTTCATCTCTCTTGTCGCCATAGCTAAACACTCGAGCCATTCCACCTTTCATGTGGTAGAGAACATGACAGTGAAAAAACCAATCACCCGTTTCTACAGCATCAAACTCAATCGTAACTGACTTCATTGGCTCTACATCGACCGTATGCTTGAGTGGAGAGTAAGCACCATTTTTATTTAAAACTCGGAAAAAGTGGCCGTGTAGATGCATCGGGTGATGCATCATGGTCTTGTTGTTTAGTGTAATTCTAACTACCTCGCCTCGCTTAATTTTGATTTTATCGACTTCTGAGAGAGTTTTGCCATTCATGCTCCAAACATATCTCCACATATTCCCAGTTAAATTCAGCTCAACCTTCCTCACAGGTTTTGATGTGTCCAACGTCGTTGATTCAAGAGACTTCAGCGAGTCGTAGCTAAATTGAGACTTCATATTCGCTCGACTTTGCTTCATCATGTTGTGCATAGAATGGTCGCCCTGACTCATACTCATTTTAGCATGGCTCTTTCCGCTCATACCCATTTTCATTGAGCCTAACATTTTTGTTTTTTCGATATAATTCGGCGGAGGAACTACAGGTGCAGTCAATACTTCGCCAGCACCAAGAACCACCGATGCAGAGCCTGAACCATCTTGCGCCCAAGCTTTGATCTCAATAGCTTTTCCGTTTTTTGGGAGAGTTACAATATAATCATAAGTCTCAGCGATCGCATGAAGGACCTTAGGAGTCTCCACTGGGGCAACGTCAATCCCATCAGCAGAGATCATTTTAGGAGCGTTTCCTCCAAACGTAGTCCAAAAGTATGTTGAAGCACCTGCATTTACAACTCTGACCCTCACTCTGTCACCAGGTTTAAACTGTGAATATTTCTGGTGCTTTTTTCCATTAATTAGAAAGGCATTATAATACACATCTGAAATATCAACCCCAGGCATTCTCATCTTCCACAAAGTAAACAAGCCTCCGAGTGCTCCATTTGAGATAGCCTCACTGATACTAACGGCGGTTTTTCTTTTGATGGAGTACCACTCACTCCCTCTCTTTAAGGTTCTTAACACTTCATTTGGATTTTCATTTGTCCAATCTGATAGGACTAGTGCCAAGTCATGGTCATACGGAATGGTTTTTTGCTTTGGCTCGACAATAATTGCCCCATAAACACCAAGCTGCTCTTGTAGCCCTGTATGAGAGTGATACCAGTATGTTCCTGAGTGTTTTAAGGGAAACTCAAAAATATGGGTTTTTCCTGGTGCTATTGGGGGTGAGTTTAAGTAAGGGACACCGTCTTGGTAATTAGGTAAAATAAGTCCGTGCCAGTGTATCGATGTTTCTACATTCATTGTGTTAGTTACATGAATCTCTGCAAAATCACCCTCTTTGAACTTTAATGTGGGGCCAGGGATAGAGTCGTTGATAGCCATTGCTGAGCGGTTCGTATCGCTTGAGAAAGATACCGCTTTTTCTGTAATTTGAAGTCGCTTCACAACTTTTTGTTGAGCCAATGATGCCATTGAAAAAAAGATTGTGGTAAATACTAGCAGGTTTTTCACTTTTGACCTCGTCAGATTAGTTTGATATAAACGAATTACTAGTATCAAAATTTTGGCGAGAAGAAAAACACAAACCCGATTTTCTTTATACAATATCGGGCTAAAGCTAGATCCTGACCTGACCACCTCTTTCTTAACCCAGATATTTGCAATAATCTCACGGACTCGACCAACTTGTTTCTTTAAAGGAAGTCCCAATATTTGGCTTCTTTCAGGGGCTTAGAGCGACGCTCCAGCCCCTAAGAGACTTTAAATGAGGTCCAGCTCAACTCGGCCCTCAAAATGGATCGACAGTTGGGCGATGATCTGCCCCCAGTTCCATTTCGGCGTCGTCCATTTCACTGTCACATCCTTCACTGCCAGGTAAAGCAGCTTGAAAAGCGAATCGTCTGTCGGAAAAACAGCTCGATTTTTCGTCACTTTTCTCATTTGCCTATGAAGGTTCTCGACAATGTTGGTCGTATAGATAATTTTTCTGATAGGCTGCGAATACTTGAAGTAGTTGGAAAGCGTTGACCAGTTATTTTTCCATGAGTTGACGACAACAGGGTATTTATCGCCCCATTTTCTAGAGAGAGCATCCAGGTTTTTTAGAGCCAGCTCCTCAGTAGTGGCTTGATACACAAGTTTCAAGTCTTTCATAAAATCTTTCTGGTGTTTTGAACCAACATATTTCAGCGAGTTTCGGATTTGGTGGACGATACAGGTCTGAACCTCAGTCTTCGGGAAAATACTGGAAATCGCCTCAGGGAAGCCTTTTAAGCCGTCCACACAGGCGATGAGAATGTCCTGAACGCCACGGTTTTGAAGATCGGTCAGAACAGAGAGCCAAAAGGTAGAAGACTCATTCTCACCAATGTAAATGCCGAGAACGTCCTTCAATCCGTTTTTATCAATACCCAGGCAGGTGTAGGCCGCCTTACAGATAATTTTACTGTCAATTCGGACCTTGTAGTGAATGGAATCGAAAAATACCACTGGATAAAGCTCATGGAGGGGACGTGACTGCCATTCTTTGGCATGGTCGAGAATCTTCTCTGTGATGCTAGAAATAGCTGTCGGTGAAATCTCTAGGCCGAAGTAAATCTCTTTTACATGGCTTTCTATATCTCTCGTCGTCATCCCCTTGGCGTACATTGAAATTATTTGTTCTTCGAGTTTTGAGCTGACTCCTTCGTATTTTGGTACTGCCTTTGGTTCAAATGTTCCATCCCGGTCTCTGGGAATATCGAGATCAACTTTTCCGTTTGTGGTTTTGACAGATTTTTTGTAGCTGCCATTTCTAGAGTTTGATGTTTTCTTGTTTTTTGAGTCACGATGCGAATAGCCAAGATGACCCTCAAGTTCAGCTTTAAGCATCGTCTCCATTGAGTTTTTAAGCATCAACTGAAGAGGACCACCTTCGGCAAAAAGGTCATCCATGCTCTTTGCTGTTTTCAATGCTTCGTTTACTTTTTCAGGGTCGAAAAGAAACTTGTTTTCTTGGTTCATGAGAAATTCTCCTTGTTTAGGGTTTAACAAACAAGAAGTGATTTCGTCATCAAAACACAGAATTATTTACAGACCCCTGTAAGAAAACATTTAAAAGAAAAATACTCAATTGCTCATAGTACACTGGAAATTGAAACCAGCTCGTCTTGCCGGACTGAACGGTGCTAACAAGGGCTCATACAATTCTTATAGGAAATATCAAGTAGATCATTAGTATTATCAGCCCCTGATAAGTATATTTATGTTACAAACAATGATTGTTTAGGTAGTAACATGTTTAGGTAGTAACATGTTTAGGTAGTAACATGTTTAGGTAGTAACATGTTTAGTTATGGGATTGTGGCCAACTAAAAACTTCGAGATAAATTAATTTTTAGCTTATTACTTGTTGCATAAACACGTACTTTAGCTTTGGGCCTAATCAAACGTTTTAATTTGAGAAATAATTTGAATATAAAGGCGATAGAACATATACATCTAATTATAAGGGAGAAATCTACTTGAGGTACTTACTCGCTATCTTTGTTTTTGCTTCAACAGCTTCGGACATTTGGGTCGATATGTTTCGATCTGCCGATTTGGGCGAAACCTCTGAAGTTCACCTCGTAAAGCATACCTCTGACAGCCATTCCACTCCTAATGTTTTGGCAAGCCATGACCATGAAAATACACCTTGTACTACAGATGGCTGCACGGATTGCCATACCTGTCATTTTGGCCACTGTAGCATGTTAATACCTAAGACCTCAAATGATCTCTCTTCGGCCCTATCGACCTTAGTTTTTCCATACGTAATTCAGGCGTTTAGCGTATCACTTGATGGCCTATATCGCCCTCCAAAATCCCTCACTTACCATTCTTAAATTCTTTTTTTTGAATTTAATAGTCAGAGTTAAGAAGATTTTCGGCTTTAAATCAGCCATTTAACATGCTTTGCATAATTCACGACCGACTGTGATTGAGGGAGAAAATATGAACCTGTCACATTTTTACCTAGTTGTATTACTATGTCTTCTAACCGTTGCTGGGAAGACAGAAGAAAAAAGAAATGCTTGGTGTAAATCAATAAGCAGTTCCGATGATCTTTTAAAGTGTGTTTTAGTGTCTCACCCAGATGTTAAAGTGCAAGAGGCTCAGGTCAAAGAAGATGAAGAGGCTGTCAATTTCGCTCGGCAGAGTCCAAATCCTGAACTCGACCTTCAGGGTGTAAACAATAATGTAGGTGGAATTTCAGGCGAACTCGCAGTCCTTCATACGATTGAAATAGGAGGCAAACGAGACTCTAGAGTTAACGTGGCGAGGGCTCAAATCAATGGCTCAAAATCACGGCTTTTGAAAGTTCAGGAAACCGTTGCAGTACAAACCGTATTAAACATCTATCGGCTAAGGCAAATAGAAAGGGAGCTTGAATCTGTCAAAGAAAGTCTCGAAACATTTCAACGGATAAGAAAGCGATATAATCAAATTGGGAGACTAAATCCAGAGCAACAGGTATCGGTTTCAGTTTTTAAAATGGCTGAGGAAGATAACAAACTCATAGTTAATACTCTAATAAGCGAAAGAGAACGAATTTTATCAACCTTCAAGGTAATTCTCGGTGAGAATTTCAATCTCCAAAAAATTGTACTTCCTCCAATTAAGAAGAGTTGGCCTAAAATTTCACTTGATAAAGTTCGTGGAGCTGACTCCTTGATTGCTTTAAGCTCACTTGCAACTGCGGAAGCGAAAAGCGAGTTAGCGAAGAGCGCTGCTTGGCCTGATTTATCCATTGGCCCAAGAGTTGAAGTCGATACTGGTCGTGCAGGTGAAACGAGAGTAGGTATAGCACTATCCATGCCTCTCCCCTTCTATAACACTAACAATGGGGGACGAGCAAAGGCTAAACTTCATGTTCAAAAGATTCGACTAAATGAAATGTTGAACCGAAGAAATCTCGAGAGTAGGGTTAGGTTTCTTTTAGCCGATTACAACCGTTCTTCAAAAGTAGTAAGTAGGTCGCTTGTTGAAACAAATATTGGCTCAAAACATGTGGAGCTTCACAAGCTCATACGGCGTGGTGTGGTTTCGGCCCCCCTAGTTATTGAGATGCACCGTGAAATCTCAGAGTATTACAAGAATTTACACGCCCAAGAGTTAAGAGCAATTGAATGTCTTTGGACACTTTATGCTCTAAGAGGAACTATATTAAAGGAGAACCTACTATGATTAAAACTACAAAAATATTTTTTACTCTATCAATCTTGCTCTCTTTTGCTTGGGTCGGCATCTCAAATGCTGATGATCATAGTAGGGGTCCCAAAGAGAATAACAAAAATGCAACTCACCACCCGACTGACGGACATAAACATAAGAAAAAAAGAAAAAAGAGAAAGAAGACTCAACATAAAAACCACAAACATGAGGCTCATAGCCCCGAAGACGATGAACATCACCAAGGAGAGGACAGTCACGACCACAATGAACATGAGCACAAAAAAGAGACTAAAAAGAAAAAAGCAAAAAAGAAGCATGAAAAAGAACATCGAGGCGATGGTGATCACGATCATCAACACGATGAAGAAGAAAATCACAATGACCACTCAAATGATGGCGATGTGCATGAAGGGCACGCCGACCACAATGAACATAGCGATCACGATGACCACGGCGACGAAGGCTTTGGGGAAGGGAAGGCAATTGTCGATGTTAAAAATGAAGGCGAAAGTTTTAAACTTGCTGATGAAGCTATATCTTTATTGGGACTTGAGTACGGCACCATTAAAAAGTCTGTTAATAAGAATGTCTTCATAGTGCCGACTAAAGCCATTATCTACTTTAAAGACGAAAAGGGTATCTTTGTGAAAAATAGTGGCTGGTTTAAGCTGGTTGACGTTAAATTAATCAAAAGAAACAGCAATTGGTCTCAAGTTAAATCGAACAGCCTTTCATTGAGGGAAAAAATAGTAGTTTCAGGAACGGGCCTGTTAAGAGTGGCTCACCTCCAAGCCTCTGGACAGGGAGGCCAAGGTCATGCGCACTAACATCAAAAACTGTATTTCCTGTGAGGCTAGGAGTTAAAAATGATTAATCATCTAATAAGGTCAGCAATATACAACAAAGGAATTGTCTTTGTTTTGACACTTCTCGCCGTTTTATCTGGGATTATGTCTTTTAAGACCCTTCCTATAGATGCTGTTCCTGATATTACAAACGTTCAAGTTCAAGTGAATACAGCTGTTAAAGGGCTGGTCCCTGAAGAAATCGAGAGATTTATCACCTACCCGGTAGAAAGTGAAATGGGTGGCATACCAGGAATCGAAGAGATCCGGTCAGTAACCCGATTTGGTCTTTCTCAAGTCACTATAGTATTCGAAGAAGGTACAGACATTTACCTTGCAAGGCAACTTGTCTCCGAAAAACTTCAAACAATTACTGATGAGTTGCCTAATGGTGTTCAGCCCGCATTAGGGCCTATCACAACCGGACTTGGTGAAATCTACTTTTACTCGCTTGAAGCAAAAGTAAAAGCAGAGGGAGATGCTCGCA
Organism: Bdellovibrionia bacterium; assembly: GCA_030424665.1. Classification (GTDB taxonomy): domain Bacteria; phylum Bdellovibrionota; class Bdellovibrionia; order Bdellovibrionales; family JAGQZY01; genus JAUHWN01. Next base: position 21,820 of record JAUHWN010000041.1, read on the forward strand.
TTCAACAGCTCATGGATTTGAGAGCTCTGAATGATTGGTTTATTAAACCGAGACTTCTCACGGTAAAAGGTGTTGCGGAAGTTAATGCTATTGGAGGCTATGAAAAGCAATATTTCGTCAAACCGGACTTATCGAAATTATCTGCTTTGGGAATTCACCTTCGCGAAGTCGTCGATGCTATTGAAAAAAATAACCGCAATACAGGCGGTGGTTATATTCAGCAAACCGCAGAACAGCTTTTAATTCAGGCGACTGGCTTTGTGAATAATATTGAAGAAATTGAGTCTATCGTTATTAAAAAGCTTCCGTCTCTCGAAACTGTTACGGTTGGAGACATTGCGGAAGTAGGACTAGATAGAGAGCTTCGTACCGGCGCTGCCTTGGTTGATGGAGAGGAGAGCGTCATCGGCACAGTTTTGATGCTTCTTGGAGAGAACAGCCGCACAGTAGCTCTTGCTTCAAAAGAAAGAGTTGAAGAAATCAAAAAGAATCTCCCCGATTGGGTTGTGATGAATGAGATTTACAATCGCTCTGACCTCGTGAACTCAACACTTGGCACAGTCAAAAATAATTTACTTTTTGGGGCCATACTAGTTGCAATTGTCTTACTCATGCTCATTGGTCAAATTCGAGTCGCAATCATAACTGCAATTACGATTCCTCTATCACTTCTTGCTACCTTCATATTCATGAAGCAGTTTAACGTCTCTGGAAACCTAATGAGTTTAGGGGCACTGGACTTTGGCATTGTTATAGACGGTGCCGTAATTGTTATGGACAACTGCGTGAGGATGGTTGCACAAAGAGCCAAGGAGCTTGGTAGGTCCCTTTCAAGGAGCGAAGTTCAAGATGCAGTGGCCGATGCCACTATAGAAATTCGCTCTGCTGCTGGCTTTGGTCAGGCGATCATTATAATAGTATTTTTGCCAATTTTTGCTCTTACCGGAGTAGAGGCAAAAATGTTTGGCCCAATGGCAGCTACATTTTGTTTTGCTCTTGGCACGGCATTTATCTTCTCTTTTACGACCATCCCTGCCCTTGCAGGAATGTTCTTGTCGGGTAATGTTTCACAAAAAAAACCTAAAGTGATGAGTCTTCTCGAAAAACTGTACGATCCAACTATCAATCTGGCATTGAAGCTAAAGCCTGTTGTAGTGATAGTGGGTATCTTGGCAATTATCTTTGGAGGGATTTTATTTTCAAGACTTGGTGCAAATTTCCTTCCGCAATTAGATGAGGGATCTATAGCAGTGCAGTTTGTTAGGCCGACAAATATCAGTATAGATCAATCGGTGAGACTCCAAGAACTCTCTGAAAAGGAAATTCTAAAATTCCCTGAAGTCAGCCAGGTTGTTTCACGTCTCGGAACCGCGGAAGTTGCGACTGACCCAATGGGTGTAAATATTTCGGACACATATGTTTTACTTAAAAATAAAAGTCTATGGCCAACAGAAAATGGAAAGATCAAAACAAAGGCTGATTTAGTTACCGCTATTAAGGAGAGACTCGAATCGGTAATCCCTGGTCAAACATTGATTTTTTCTCAACCTATTCAATTGCGATTTAACGAACTTCTTGAGGGAGTTAGGGCTGATGTAGCAGTTAAGGTCTTTGGCGAAGATATGGATGTGATTTCAAAAATCGCTGGACAAGCTTCTGCCATTATAAAAACTGTTCCTGGAGCTGGTGATGCTGAAGAAGAAATAAAAGGCAAATCACCCCTTCTAAGAATAAAGCCAAAAACCTCAGTTCTACATGAACTTGGTGTTGCGAAAGAGAATGTCCTCGACACAGTAGAGACAGCCCTTGGCGGCAAAGAGGCTGGAAGCCTTTATGAAGGTGTTATGCGCTTTCCCATTGTGGTCCGGCTTAACGAGTTTGATCGCTCTAGTATTGACTCAATTAAGAATATCCCTGTGGGGGCAGGAGAAAACCTTACCATTCCTATAAGTGACATTGCCGAAGTTAGAATTACGGATACCTATAGCGATATACGAAGAGAGTCGTCGAAAAAGCGTGCCGCTGTTCTTGTAAATGTTAGAGGTCGAGATACTGCAAGTTTCGTAAAAGAGGCCAGACAGAAAGTAGAGGAAAAAATTGAAGTACCTCCTGGTTATTATATCGAATGGGGTGGAAGCTTTAAAAACCTTGAAGAAGCTCGTGAGCGACTAATGGTCGTGGTCCCACTTGCTCTCCTTCTAGTCTTCATGATGATTTACATGGCATTCAAAAGCATCCTTCAGACATTTATCATTTTTTCTTGTATTCCAATGGCTCTAGTTGGTGGTGTTTTAGGACTTATGATCAATGGGCTTGACTTTAGTATTTCTGCTGCGGTTGGGTTCATAGCGCTCTCGGGCATTGCTGTGCTGAATGGTGTAGTCTTGGTCAGCTTTTTTAACAAACTAAAGTCGGACGGAATCACAGGAGACAAATTGGTTAAGATGGGAACCAAGATGAGACTGAGACCTGTTATGATGACGGCTGTTACAGACATCTTTGGCTTTTTACCTATGATGCTAGCTACTGGAAGCGGAGCAGAAGTTCAAAGACCTCTCGCATCAGTGGTTGTCGGTGGTATTGTGTCAGCCACCCTATTGACACTCATCGTTTTGCCAGTCGTTTACAGAATATTTGAAAATCATATGAAAGTAGTTGATTCGAAAATGAGTCACTAAGGCGCTCTTAGCTGAGAAACCTAGCTAAACGATCTTTCGAGGTCGTTTAGCTCAATGTTTCGTACTATTACATAGCTTGTGGTCGCTAAGAGACTTAATTACGTAACATTCCTTCACTTTTACCCCTGAGCTGCAACCAGTTGCGATCCGTTTTAACTCCTTTTCAAGTTTTTTAAGTTTTTTAATTTTCTCCTTAACGAGATTGAGATGGGTTTCAGCAACTTCATGTGCATCCCTACAGTTTTCTTCAGGATGATTGTTAAGTTCTATGAGCTTTCTGATTGATTCTAACCCCAATCCTAAATCTCTGGCGTGCTTTATAAAACTAAGTTTTTCTACCTCATTTTGAGAGTATCCTCGCTGGTTTCCCTCCGAGCGATTTGTCGGCATGATTAGTTTCTTTTCTTCGTAGAATCGGATAGTTGACACTTTAACATTCGTCATTTCAGATAGTTGCCCGATTGAATACATTTTTAACTCCCTGCTTGAACCTCTAGTAACTATAGGTTTTATAATAATAATTGGATAGCCTCAAGAAGGGACTTTTAATGGGATCCTCATGCTGTGGAAATGACGTAAAATTTGACGGAGCGTCCAAGGAATACAAAAGGCGACTCTGGATAGTAATCTTCCTCAATGCGTTAATGTTTGTCGTAGAGATTTCTGGTGGGTATTTGTCCAAATCTCAGGCTTTAAAGGCAGATGCTCTGGACTTCCTAGGAGACACTTTGACTTATGGGCTTTCTCTATTTGCGATTGATTCAACAAAGAAAGTTAAATTTTTTATTTCTACACTGAAGGGCCTTAGCCTTTTGGGAATGGGTCTATGGGTAGCGATTTCAACAGCGTTTGAGTTTTTCTCTCCTACAACACCAAAAACTGAATTAATGGGATTCATCGGCTTCCTTGCACTATGTGCAAATGTGATTAGCGTAATACTGTTGATTAAATTTAAAGAGGGTGATGCAAATGTACGCTCTGTTTGGTTGTGTTCAAGAAACGATGCCATAGGAAACATTGGAGTTATTATTGCTGCCATTATTTCGGCTGTCTTAAACTCTGGATGGCCTGACCTATTGGTAGCTGCATTTATGTCACTACTTTTTATACATTCTTCTTTTCAGATTTTGATTCAAAGTTTTAAGGAAAGAGATAAAACTTAAATCAATACGAACATGAAGTTGTGACGACTAAGCCCTATCAAGTTTGCGAGTAATCCAGGCTACACCAAAATTCATAGACAAAATGGAATTGTCTATTCAACTAACATTTACGACGATATAGTACCTACTAATGAAATGTATCCACACTATAAAAAAGGCACAAAAATGCCTCTACCTATTCAAATATTTCCGATGAATTCTGGAAGCATTAGTAAAAGTCCCAAACCCAAGCAATGGGACAAGTACAAAGATTATACGGATCACATTCCAGTTAAGGCTGATTATTGCATAGAAGAGTGTTAGTCAAAGCGCGAAAGCTCCTTCTTATTTCTTGTAGCTTTTTATGAGCTCGATCTTCTCTTTAAACTCCTTGATGTAGTCTGGGTCTTCAGGCTTTCCCTGTTTTTCAAACATTTTTGAAATTGTTATCATTGAATTCTCATATCGACCTAAAACAGCTTCAGCTTGGGCAGCGAAAAAATTTATATTGAACCAATTTGGACTATATTCTTCAAACTTTTTGAAAAAATCGAGACTGATTCGAGCCATTTTCTCTGCCTTGGTATCATTCCCAAGCTTTAACTCCTTTAAAGCAATCATGGAGGCCCCCACACAGGCACTATACTCTCCCTTTAGCCCCTTTTCGATCTGCTCAATACCCAACTCATATTGCTCTTCTGGCATCTCAAAAAACCAATAATACTCATTTTTGACGGACACCTTAAAACGCTCAGGCCAGTTAGCAGAATTCGACTCGTCATAGAGCTTCTTGATTCCCGATTTAGCAATCTTCTTCAATTGTTCCTTTTCGTGGGATTCAAGTTCGACGGAATCACTATAGTCCCCGTGCAAGACAGCTACTTTGTATCTTGCAAGGGGACTTGCGGGATAGTCATTTAGAAACTCCTTGGATCTTTCTAGAGCTTTAAGTATATCTCCAGAATTATATATGGACGAAATTTCCTTAAATATTTTTATCTCTATATCAGAAAAATCGTCCACGTAACTCCTCCACTTCACTTCTGGTTAGCACAATCTTAAGCTTACTAAACCAGTTTTTTTACAATTGTTTATCATAAGATGTACCATCTTCAATAGCTTTGGATTCATAACTGCCATTATTCGATCGGCCCATTTGAGTTTCACCAAAACTAATGGAACTCACAAGGTCAACATAAAGAGCTATCCTATGGTCTTCAATTGCAGTCTCAAGAGAGTCTTTAATCACATTTTCGAAGATTCGCCAAGATGCAAGCTCCGAATCAATCTCTGAAACTTGACCTCCTTGAATAATCAAACTCTTCGAAATATGTTTGTAATTTTTTAACACCGGTTTTAACGCTTTTAAGAAATCAACCAAGTCATCGAAGCCGTTGATTTGCTTCTTGAAGACTTTGGAAACGAACCATTCTACTGCTCTAACGATACCAATAACAACATAAACAAAGAAAGGACCTACCTTCATGACTCTAGGAACTATATCCCCGGAATTAACAAATCGATAAATGGGAGCATCTATTCTCCTCATAACACCTATTGTCGCGATAGCCGGAGCCCCAAATGTATAGATTTCACTAACTTCACTTCCCAACCGAAGCGCACTAATCATAGCTAGAGCTCCACCCAAGGAATGGCCAGCTACTATTAAAGGTAAGTTATCTTTATCTTTCAATGCTTTCTCAATTTCAGATTCAATCGACTCGTAGGCTAGCCAAAATCCGCTGTGCACTCTACCACCATCAATCTCTTTGGGGACTGCTTTTAGGTCAGTCAAAATATCAAAACCATCATTTTCAGTACCCCGAAATACAATTGTTCTGAAATTCAAATTGGCAGCCATGAAAGCTTGTGTCCCTGTACCTTTCTCGACATCGAAATCTATAAAGAGAGCCTCGAAACAGAACCCATGTTTTAGTAACTCTGCCTTCAACTCAATATCACTGTCCTCAAACTTCAAATAAGAAAGCTTAGATAATTTGGCCATTAAAGATGCTTTTTCCATTCTAACTCTCCTTAAAAACTGATTTATGAATTCCATGACCAACATATTCCCAGCGAACTATTCCATTAGATTTCCCTGTCTGATTTTTAGTTAACTCATCGAGATAAAGGGATGGTGGTATATAAGCTTTTCCATCATGTGAAGCCAACTTCGAAATCTCAATTAGCCGAGGCTCGATGGCGTCTCGAAATTCTTCGTAACTTCGGTATTCGATTCCGATGATAGAGACTAAATCGGCAAAAAGACTCTCGAATTTATCACGCATCTTCTCAGGAGGATTGAGCATTTCAAAAAGTGGAAGTTTTATTTTCTTTACTAGCTCTTTTTGAAATTGAGAACCCTCTTCTTCTCCCAACATATTACGAGGAACTACATTTTGAATGAATCTTTCAATCATATCACTCGCAAAATACGGGCGTACAATCAGGTTCGACCAAAAACCATCTTTTATCTCACCGCTACCCACAAAATGTGAATAAGAAGGAAACTCCTCCTCAGCTACTGAAATTTCTATTTGATCGATAACTGGATTTTGAGTTTTAGCAACAAAATCGAATTCCGCAAGGGCTGCTTTGACTCTGGAAAACAAATCACTTCCAATTTTCATTTCACTTATTGGAAAATACAGACCTAAATTCATCGCAATAAATGCTAACTCTGCACAGTAAAGATGCTGATTAGGATGCCTTAACCACTCCCTCGCCCCTTCATCTCCGCAAAGAGCTTCTAATACATAGTTACCAAACTCAATTAATTGTTCCTCTGTCCTTACTTTCAAAGGATCGCTACCGTTGTAATCATCTGGAAAGACCGTAAAGGCGTTCGCGATGACAGCCCAGGTCCTTATATTTTTCTCATATTTAGTCCAAAGATCACCAGGAACTCTTCCATTACTTTTAATCTTGGAGATGATCATAGGATATGACTTATCTCCAAAAGACCCCGTTAGATATTTACTTGGATTATTTATAGTTACGACACCGGCTTTTACACCCATAACTAACTGAATATGCGTGCATTGAAGCTTTATAGACTCCTTCGGATTTGAGTCTGGAATTGGGCTATGATGCATGATTGATATACCGATTTCACCAGGCTCAATCTTCCCCACCAATGACTTGTGGTATGGCCCATCTGTACTTTCATAGGGCAGCAAGACCAAGTCCTCTGATTTCAAACCAACCATGTGAGTCGGTGCTTTAACAACCCCTGTTGAAAATTGGGTTGTTGTAGAAAAGAGGTCTTCAGTTTTCTGATGATCGAGTCCCCACAAATCTCTCACTTTTTGAAAATCAAGAACTTCCCCTTGATTGCTATCTAAATTGTTATTTAACTTGTCACTAATTTTCATAATATAATCCCCTACAATAGCTCCACCTTGAATGAGCTATCCTGAAGCTGTCAGTTCCCCTTACTAAGACAGCTAAAATTATTCCCCAACGTGATTACTCCTCGCCTCGACTTTGGTAATAGGCCCACAGAACTGTGCTACGCTATATCCATGAAGACAATTCGCTCTCACAAAACGATAAAAAATTACTAATATTTTTTAAGTTAAGGTCTTCACACTTACCTCCAATCTTTTAAAAAAGATGCATCACGGTAAGATGTGGAATTGACACGATAATCGGTTATGAAATACTAAGTGTACATACAATAAAACCGCATCCTTACGTGATGTATATGTTTATAGGACGACCACGAGGCCTAATTCGCGGTCGTCCATTCTTTACGTTAACCCTGTCTTAACCTTTTTTTCAAGTTAGAATTGTGTTTGTTTATTTTTCTTATTCAAGATCTTCTAAACTAGGTTCATAAACTGGGAAAGTGTTTTTCGTTAAACCGTCTTCACCATAAGAAAATCCGTCAGAGTTTAGTGCTTCTTCAAGAGTTAAATTTTCTTCAACTGTTTCAAGGATAACAGAACCATCAGATCTATAGATCGTTTTTACGGTTTTAGAATCTTCCTTTCTTTTTTTGGTATTTTTATTCACACGAACTCCTTTCAATAAAAATTTTTATACCTTACAAAAATATTTGTTAATTTTGGTCTACTAGAGACCATGAACATCTTTAAAAACTTAATTTTTTTTACTATTCATTATTAGTTGTTAAATTTGATTTAGATTTTTTCAAATTCTCGAAAAATATCCTCTCACTACTACTTGTTAATAACCCAGAATTACACCTGCGAGAGCCTTCAATATTTGGCTAAAAAAGTAGGGTTTTTGATACCTCTACGAGATGCTTTTTTGAGTCGATGACAAATGAAATTCATTACCCATGATAACGAATCTTATCATGGGTAAAAGACCATATGATTTAGGCTATATTCGAAGGATAAATGAACTCATAAGTGGCAGTTTTGGCAGAATTTCAACCATAGAAAAACCGCTCACATCTTTCAAGAAGTCTTAAACTATTGATAATATTTAGGTATTTTAAGCAACCCTAGACCACCCTTCTGAATCCAAACCTCCGGAATTGTTCTATATTTCTTGACATAACTAACACAATGTATTACTATTACATTGTATTAGTTAATCACCGAGAGACCCAACTTTGAAACGACTA
>JAUHWN010000042.1 GCA_030424665.1 Bdellovibrionia bacterium
ACGTTTTGTAACTGAAGAATTGCAAGAAATTGAAAAGAAGGTTCTGTCGGCGCGAACCAAGCGTATTGATCTTGAAATGAAAATTTTTAAGGATCTAAAGAGTACTATTTTAGAAAAGAGCCACGACTTGCTCAAGCTCTCTATTGATTGGGCGCGCTTGGACCTCTACTCTAGTTTTGCATGGCTTTCTATAGAGAATAACTATTGCCGTCCCGAGTTTACTTCAAGCAATGAATTAATAATTGAAGCATCGAGGCACCCCATTGTAGAATTGACTTTAAGTGCCCCTTTTGTGCCCAATGATATTCATCTCAATCAATCGGGCTGTATCCTTTTAACGGGCCCTAATATGGCGGGTAAGAGTACACTGATGCGACAGGTGGCATTGACGAGTCTCCTCTTTCAAATTGGTTCTGATGTTCCCGCGAGTCGTGCAGAGCTTCCGATTTTTGATCAAATTTTTACTCGTATTGGCGCTTCAGATTCATTAACAGAAGGCTTATCGACTTTTATGGTAGAAATGCTAGAGACGGCCACGATGTTAGATGGTGCTACTGAGAACTCTTTACTTATTGTAGACGAGATCGGCCGAGGAACTTCGACCTACGACGGAATGGCCCTTGCGCAATCGATTCTCGAGTATATTTTGGGAGAACTGAAGTGTAAGAGTTTATTTGCTACCCACTATCATGAACTGACGGAACTGGCTGACTCTTATAAATCATTAGAAAATAAGCACATGGCCATCGAAGAAATTAACGGTGAAATTGAGTTTCTTCATTTGCTAAAACAGGGGCCTGCGAATCGCTCCTATGGTGTTCATGTTGCTAAACTGGCGGGTATGCCTGAGACGATTACGGTTCGCGCCAGTCAATTACTGAAACAACTCGAATCATCTTCAAAATTGGGAGCGATGACAAAAGAAAGTCAAAACTCGCCTATTGATACTGTAAATAGTGGTACGTCTAAAGGTGAAAGCAAGAACGAGTTAACCCAACAATTGGTTGAAAAAGTTCAAGAACAAGAAACTTCAAGTGCCGATCAATTAGGTTTTGGTGACTGGCTTGATAATGACCCGAGTGACTCAAAATACAAAGAGCTCATCGATACTTTGATGGATCTAGACACGAGCCATATCACTCCGATTGAGGCATTGGTGAAGCTTGATTCTATTCGAAAACAAGCCGAAAAAATTCATTAGCCATAGAATGAAACATAATGTTTTTTTCACAGAGGGGAGTGCTTGCATATAACGCGAGCGCGCTACCAAAAGGAAGCTTCTACTTCACAAGTGGGGTGGGCTAAACCACAGGTTTGATTCTGTTAGAGATGCTGGTGTGTCTTGCTGCCTTCTACCTAACCAACAAGTTTATTGAGAAAATCGTCGGCGGCACTCATTTCAAAGTTTTTTGCAAAAAAGAAATAGATGAGATTCAAGGTTTTAGAGTCAAATTCTTTATTTTCGTTATTGGAGTCGAAAATCTTTTTAACGGATTCTTCGGGAAGTAAAGCCTTGTGCTGATCACTGTGCTGAACCATTCTATTGAATTCGATGGCGATCTGTAACACTTTACTGAGTTTAGACAACTTTCCGTTTTCGTGACCAAATGGGTATCCAGATCCGTCGATTCGTTCTTCACACTGTTCGATGGCTTTACCAATATCTAAGGGAATTGAGACCTTTCTGCTCTTAATCAGATTGAGTCCTAAAGACCCATAGCTGCGATAAGCTCGAGTGTTTTGATAGCTCAAGTTAAGCTGAGAATCAAAGTTTCCATGGGGGCTTAATTCAGATAGCCCTATGTTATGCAGGAGGCCGGCAATGAGGGCTGATTGAATTTCATTTTCAGGAAATCGGCAAATCTTAGCGAACAAACCTGTAAAAACGCTAGTGGCAAGAGCGTCGTGAAACACAGAGGAGTTATGTCCAGAGAAATTAGTGAAAAGACTTTTTATCTCCTGGTTTTCCATTTTGGAATGGATCCCGTAGGATTGGGCAAAATTTTGGATCTCATTAAGTACCAGACGCCCCTGATCGAAGTTAGGTTCTCCTGAGTCGAGAAAGTAGTTGAATAGGCTGCGAAGCTTAGCCTTTTTTTCTATAAAATATTCAGTCAATGAATAGTCTTCGTCGACAGTGCTCGTCTCAGAGAATTCTCTAGCATACTTAAAAAAGGCATTAAGCTCGCTTCTTCTGACAAAGGCGGTTTCTTCTTTAGACTGCGAGAATTTGTCGATTGTTTTTTGATCGACTCGGTTGTTTTTTTTGCGAATGCAGAGAATTTTTTCGCTACTAGGAAGTTTTAAATATAAAGAAAAAGGAATGATTGTGCCCGGTCGTAGCTCGTTAAGTTTAATAGGAACTAGTGAAAATGGAAGAGGAGGGGCATCTTCGTCGTCGACATCCAAATTTGATAATAGTTGTTCACGAAAAAATTCTAACTCGAACGGGAAGTGATAGCAACTATCTGCACCATTCTTTAGTACGGCATTTAGATCAATGGGTGTTTCGGAATTATATAGAACCATGACTGGGACATGGGGGTAACTCATTTTCAAGGATTGCACCCACTCGCTGGTAGTTTGCGTATTTTCTTGGGCATCAACAATGGCTAGAAGTGGATTGAAGATCGCTTCACTTCCGTGCTCAGATTCAAAAATTTTTTCAAGATCTTGAGTTTCAAGTAGTTTTTCGACGTTATTTACGTAGGTTTTTCTGAGGGGATTGTAATCGGTTAATAGATTTTTAACAGTCGACCAGAAAGACTCCTTGGGACTACAAATGAGTACGTCCACATCATCTTCGAGGAGCCCACCTCCGGCCATTATCTCTCCACAGTGATTTCAATAAAGAAATTTCCATTATCGCAAGTAAATGGAAGAATTAAAGTAGCACCATCGTGATAGCTCTTAATTTTTCCGCCACCAGTAATGACCGTTGGAATCGCCATTTCAAATCCATAACCCAATTCGTTGAGAGTGGTTTTCGCTTTACCATAAATTTGGTTTGTCAATTCACCGACGGCGTCGGCAACTTCATCATTGATTTGATCGTGGTGCTCCATCAACCAGTTTTCTAAAATATGAAAAACAGAGCTGTCATCAAAACTAATAGTTATTGTTCCCCGCATGTCACCAGCAACCATCCCAATCATCCCGGCGATTGATCCTTTTGCTTCGAACTGTGGTTCAACAAAGGGTTTGCCTTCTTTAACCTCTGTACCAGTCGACTTAATAACTTCGACCATACCCTCCACGAAGGCATTAACGAGTCTCTTATCAAGAAGCGGGTTCCCTTGTCCCAATTTTTCGGCCGCACTCATCGTGTTTACCTCATTTAGTTAAAATTAAGAAGGGCAGCTTAAGCAGCCTGTCCGTTGTGTTTCGAGTAAAGGGCCTCTAGCTTTGTCTTAAGCGTATTAGCGTTAAAGGGCTTCACAATGTAATCGCTCACTCCAGCTTTAACAGCTTCGACAATGTTCTTTTGTTCACTTTCAGCTGTAACCATAACAAAAGGCATTTCTTTAAGGTTGGCATCGCCACGAACATTCTTAAGTAAATCAACACCAGTCATTCCAGGCATATTCCAGTCTGAAATAATAATGTCATAGGGATTTCCATTAGAATGGGCATCTTTGATCATAGGCCAGGCTGTATTTCCGTCGTCAGCCTCTTCGATATTTTTATATCCAAGTTGAGTTAGGACTTTCTTAACGATCTTACGCATAGTGGCGAAGTCGTCTACGACGAGAAATTTAGTGTTTTCCGGGAACATGTTGCCTCTCCTTTAACGTACAAGGGTTTCAGGTACTTTTATCGGATACCTCACTAAAAACCTTTTCGGAATCCGGTCTAGTTTTATGAAACCTTTTTATTCTCCATTTGATTCATCGGAATAATGCTGTCAGACTTTTATACAGCTAGGTTTTTTAATTACTTAGGTCCACTACGGACCAACTGAACATATAGCGGGGAGGGAGCAAGGATGCTCAGAGATGTCCTGATTCAAAAGGGTTTGTCGAATCGTGAGGCTGAAGTCGCGGAACTCGTGTCTAAAGGTCTTTCAAACAAGGAAGTTGCTAACCAGTTGTTCGTTACTGAAAAGACGGTGAAATTTCACCTGACTAACATCTATAAAAAGATGTCTGTGAAGTCTCGAGCACAACTCATCGTTTGGTGCTTGCCGCACATGGGTTTCATTGAGTCTGAGGCTCAAAGACCTGCAGCAAACACTGAGCCCCAGAACAATCAAATCGATACGATTCCTGCTGGAAACGCTACTGTAGGTAGTGACATCCGCGGAAATAACGATATGGGTTCTGGAAACAACGGTGGATCTAACGGTCCAGGCGTTGGCGCTTTCGGTCTTTAATCCTAAGAGTGAGTTGTTAACGAGGTAGTTTGGGTGGAAGGAAAGCCAGTTTCCGCTTCACAAGTGACGATGACTGAGCTAGTCCTTCCTACTCATACGAACTCGTTTGGCAACATATTCGGAGGGCAGGTTATGTCGTGGATCGATATAGCCTCAGCCATTTGTGCCCAAAGGCATTGCAATGGTCCAGTGGTCACGGCTTCGGTCGATGACCTTCATTTTATTAATCCTATTAAACTCGGTTGGGTGGTGAACCTAAAAGCCTCCCTTAATTACGTCGGGCGCACTTCTATGGAATGTGGCGTTCGAGTTGATGCCGAGAATCCTTCAACGGGCGAGTCTTTTCACGCCGTTTCTGCTTACAGCACTTTTGTCTGTCTGGATTCCTACGGGAAGCCAAGAGAAGTTCCCGATTTGATTCTTGAAACTCAAGTTGAAAAAGACCGGCATGAGCGTGCCAAATTGAGACGTAAACAAAGGATCGAACGTAAAAAGAAAATTTCTGAATCTGAAAAAGCCAAGAAAAACTCCTAATAGCCATTTGTTCTTTTAAAAACCGGCCCATCGTACCGATATATAACTATCGGAGTCGTTTGCTATGTTAAAAGGTATTCATGCAAATCAAGAGGGTATGTCCCTTCCTGAAGTTTTAATAACTGTAGTTATTTCTGGTATTCTTACGCTCGCTGGAGCGACAATTATAAATTTGGCGGCCCAGTATTACGCTGTCAGCGTTAATAAAATCCAAGCAGAAATCGAGGCCTCCAGGGGTCTCTATGTTTTGAAAACTGTGCTCGCTCAGGCTGTCGATATTCGAAGAGTAGCCGGTCCTGTGGTAGGGCCAGGTGCGGGGCCCGCCGATGATCGCCGTGTTCGTGGTGAGTTTGTTGCGGGTAATTTAGGTGGCACGGCCGGCGCGATTACTAACGTGGCTGTCTTTAATAGAGAAACGGCTTTGGGTGATGGTACAAGTGTAATTCGTCCAACCGGCATTACTTTTGTTGGTCCCAATAGAGATGGTGCCAATGATGATATTGGTGGGGCTGTTTTTGTTTGGACTTACGGAGCGGGTCTTAATATTTCTAACGATTACAACACGACAACTACTTTAAGCGCTGATGATGCAAACTCTAACATCGTTACGATACCGAGGGTCGTTCGTTTTCAGGCGCGAGCCGCAGACATGCGCGGTATAACGCCAGGGGCGGCTAATCCCGTTGTCAATAGTCCTCCGGCCGTTGGCGATATGCTTGTCTCGATGCAGGTGAATCTAACCTTTCGTTTTCATAGAACTCACGATCCACAAACCTGGTGCTGGGATCCAAACCTTGGATCTGGCTACTGTACAGGGAATAATTTGGGTGGACAGGATGTAGTAAAATCAACCACGATCAATTTTAGAAATAATCGCATTTATGCGACCAATAACGATGATCCCACATTTTATCCGAAGAGTGATTACCGGCTCAACGGTGGACTTTACTTTTTTCAACCTCGAACGGCCCGCCCACCTTTTTAAGGATGACTATAATGGCTAATAATTTATTGCTAAGAGAGACATTGGACAATGAAAAGGGTGGCGGAAACATTTTGCTCGTTTTTGTCATAACTACATTTGTAATGATTCTAATTGGTGGTGTTGCCCAATATTCATTGGTTCATTATCGTACTAACTTTCGCGTTAAAGAGAGTATTAAAATGTGGGAAGTTATGGAGCAGATGGGTAAGGTTATTCGGTCAGCCTATGAAGTTAATGTTGCTAATAATGGTGGACTCAATAATCCAGGTTGCCCTGGTGGTACGGTCCAACAACAAATCGATGCCAACGGAAAGACAACATACCTTTGTTTTAGTAACACTCTTGCCGATCGCTGTGTGAATGATCCAACGGACCCGGCAAATCCAAATAGGCCATTTTGTATTCTCAACTTCGATGCTGCAGCTGATATTGTTAAGAATGGTGATAACGCTGAAATACAGTTTACAGTAAAAATAGAAGAAGAGATGCCAGCCATTGCGAAGATGGGTAAGTTCGTTGATCAAAAACTTGTAGCCATGGGCTTTTCAGAGGGCCAGCAAAAAAGTCTTATGGATGCTTTAGATCCATCAATGAAAAAAGCCTATGCCCAAGTAGCAACAGAGCAAATCATCACGCCTCCGGCTCCGAATGCACCTATGTCCATCGTCTCTCCCAATTGTACGGGAGGAAACGCGGGTAATTTTCACGATAACCTCTGTATTATTTGTGCCCAGCCTGTGGGTGGGGATCGACGGGATAATATTGATACCACGGTCAATGCAACCGCGGATTTTCCGGTTGGACCGGCTGGTGCTCGAGGTGCTAGTGTACGGTGCATGACTTTTAAAGTTTGTGCCTTGTGGGCTATTGATGATCCTGCCAACCCAGCAGCCTGTGCGGCAAATGGTTACTGGTATCAAAAAATTGCTCTGATTTCTTATGAGAGAGAGCGCTAGGATCTGCGATTCTCTATTAACTCAGTGATACTTCTGAAAGTAGAAAACTCCTCCCCAGGAGTTTTTCTTCCCCGAAACCAACGTTCATGGTTTCGCTAAGCAATTTGTTTCATCTCCAGAAGAGTTCAATAAAATTTTCCGGTTTAATAAGTTCCGGAAAACCGCTATCTCAAAAAATTGAGAGTGGCTTGAGCCAAGAGAGGGGGAGCGCTAACTTCAACAAGAACATAATCCGCATCAACTTCAACATGAACAGTAAACTGGTTCAAGCCACTCTCTGGAAATGAAACGCTTGCTGATCTTCCTTAGTGCAAGGGGGGTGCCCCGCTCAAAAAGAAATTGTAAGCTTTACAGCCCCGGGCGACTAAAAACTCAACCCTAATTGTCCATTTGGGTGCCAATGATTGCTCATAAGTATTCGATACTACTCGTGAATTTCAGATTTTTTGGTTCCACTATGGAACCATTGAATCACCCATTCTGGCACTTCGTGATTAGAATTTGAAACTGAGTGATTCAGTGAATCTTCAAAAGAATTATAAAGGCGGCTTCTAGAAATACTTTGTCGAGAAGCTCACCTTGATGAGTACTAAAGTCGAACTTGGCTAAGTTGTCCTTTGCGAATAACCACACGACCTTCCAAATCTTGCTGCCCCACCCTGTACTTCACCACATAGGTCCCAGGGGGGAGGTTGAACACAGGTCCGGTCCCTTGGGTCACTTTTTTCTCGTTTAGGTCATAAAAATAGAAATAATTAGCCTGGGAGTTTATTTTAAGCTGACCATAACCACCAGCGAAAACAGTTCTTTCGCGCCCTTCATAAACTTCGGCTTGTATGACAATGCTGGGAGTATAGTCACTAAAGGTGAAGTTATAAACACCCGCTGGTAACTCCATTTCGTTCTCCCACCCTTGGTGAACCTTTTTGTCGTCGCTTGCGCTTGTGACATACACGTAACTTCGGAAGGGTTGATCTAAGCCATCGACTTTGTTGAACTTGACCTTGCCGTAGCCAGCGCCAGGGCTCACAGGAGAGTTAAGTCCTCGATTTATTCTCACTCCTTTGATGATGAAATTCGGGGTGTAATCAGAAAAATTTAAATCGTATGTTCCAGGCGGAAGATCTACAACTTTCTGTTGCCCTTGGAATACTTTTTCACCGGTATCGTTTTTGGTTATGTAAACGAAACTCTTTCGTTCTTTGCCAAAAGCATCTCGAGGATCCATGGTGAGTCGACCATAACCCGAAGACATAATACTTGAAATTTTACCGGCCTCAACTCTAACGCCTCTATGAACTATTGGGGGCGTATAGTCGGTCATGTGAATGTCGTAGACTCCAGGTTGAATATCAATTTGGTCATCGGGACCGGACCAAACCCTTTCTTGAGTTGAACTATCGTAGATGTATTTGTAGGACTTCATAAACTGGCCCATGGCATCTTGGTGAACCATCTTTAGACGACCATCGCCATCCACTTTTGTCGTGACGACTTGTCCCGCTGAAATCTTAGCCAAGAGAACAACGTTTGGTATGTAAAAGCTAACAATGATTTCGTAGTCTCCTGGGGGAAGGTCAAACTGATCATCCCAGCCAGAAGTGACTCTTTGACCATTGAGATCAATGTACTTGTAAGTGCGAATGGGTTTACCCGCGGCATCCAGAGAAAGGATGCGAATTCGCCCATGGTCAGAAGCTAAGTCTCTCTCTGCAAAGCTATGACCTTCATATTCGTTGGCCAGATCCCGCATATAATAGCGAGAAAAGTCTTGGCGTTCGACGAGGGGACCCAGGTGTGAGGATGTCTCAAAAGACTTTCGAATCAACTCTTCGCCATCAACTCCAGATTTGTAGACGCGAATATCGTAATCACCTTCGTGGATGGGACTTCGGAGCTGAACGGGACCTTGCCATCTTCCGCCGATTTGAATCTTTCTTTTGAAAACAAAGTCTTCAAGAGAGCGCGGACCCTCAGTCGTGCTGCTCGGTAGAATTCCCAAAAAGGCTGACCTAGCATCGCACCAGGGGAGTTCATAGTTGATTTCCATGAGCTCATTCGGGAGAAAGCGATGCTTAGTTAAGGTAACTTGAGGCTCGGGGCTTTCAGTGAGTTGAATCTTTTGAGCCGAGCCCTGGAGTTTTTGGCTTAGACCCATCAATATGGGTTCGTAAGCTTTGAGCGCGCGACCATAGCTATCTAATTTAGGTTCGAATTGAACATCTGGAGTTGCTTCGGCCGAGCCGCAGGGGCCATCGAGGCATTCGCCCATCTTAGGAGAAACTCTTTCGATTTCTTTGACGAGTTCATGAATTCGCGTCAAACGGGAGTCGACGCAATCTCGATGTCTTTTCACTCTCGCAAGGTTTTCGCGCTGGATGCGGAGGTCCTCTTCAATTTTATCAATGAGTTTTTGTCGCTCCATTTGCTCAACTATGGTGTAGCACTGTAGGGCCTTGACCGTAACACCGAGAACATTGGCCCCGGCTTCAGGTTTTCCTTGCTTAAAGTTCTGAATGGCATTCTTGAGTTCAGATGCAGAACTTTTAATGCAGAAAAACAGTGAGACTGTGAGTTTATTGAGAGTTCTTAGGCCGGGAACCCCCTGTCCCTCTACAAAAGGAATCTGAATGTCTCGCGTGAGATAGTTGAGCATAGTCAGGGAGTCGGCTGCGAGTTCGTAGGCCTCATCAAATTGATTGAGGTTTTTGAGGATCTTCTGTTTGCGACTTAAATTGACGGCCTCATCGGGAGATCTCGGCTTTTTTATAAGTCCATGGATTCCCTTAACGACATCGCGAACATTGGTAAGAATCTGGCTGACATCGAGAAGGGCTGCCTGTGTATCTCTCTTCCAGACTTCCTCATCGAGGTTTTTTTGACTTTGAATGCTTAGATCAAAAAGGGATTTATAGTGCTTTCGAGCCAGTTGATGGTATTCGGCTTGCCAAAGTTGCGTTTCCCGCAATCGCTTTTCAGTTTCAAGTAAGTTCTGTCGAATGGGAGAGGCCACGTCGCATGCGATCTTTGCGCAGCGGAAATCATTCTTACAGGATTCGAATTTTCGCTCGAGTTGATAGAGGCTAGAGTTAATTCGTGAAAGGTCTTCAAAAACATAGGGAGCACCACCGAGATCCTCCTCGTTACAAATGATTCTTTCAGAAGGTCTAGAGTCGGCAATGATCGGCCCTTGTTGCTGACAGCGTGGAGTCGCTTCGCAGGATTCAAAGGCTCGAAGGTTTTTGGGGATATCCTCTTTCAAACTTCGCAGTTCAGTTCTTAGATTTGAAATGTGATCAAGAGCCGCTTCTCTCTTTTCGATCCATTCATTGATCCGAGTTGTGATCTCGCCCGCTTTCGCAAAGAAGGATGATTCGTTTAAAGAATCATCCATATAGATTTTTCTTTTTTCTCCGTGGAGGCCCGCTAAAACCTGAACGGCGACATTGGCTTCCCTGTGGGCCCAGTAGAATTGGGTTTCAAAGCCATATTCTTCGTAGCGAGAACCATTGTAGGCATCGGCTTGGGCCTGACAATGTTTGCACTGATTATGAATAATTCGAGGAGCCTCAGGTGGCGGTACATATTCGACAGGAGGATAGGGTTGAATGGCAGGAGTATAGTGGTTATTGGTAGAATCACCAAAGTCCCCTGGGTTGAGGCCAACTTGTCGTGGGTTCTCAAAAATAAAAACGGGACCATTGCGATTGATATCGAGGTCTTCGTCATAGTCGTCGAGATCTTTGTAACTCCCAGAATCACAACAACTGCACTTTTGCCCATTGTTGACCATGATGTAAAAAGCCTCAACGGTGCCTGACTTTAGGGCACGGCGCAGGCGACGTTCTAATGGCGGTGACCAGGGGCGAGTGTAAACGGTGTCGTTTTGGATGTATTTAATTTTAACTTGGCTATCGATCGACTCCATACATGAAGTGCAGCGGGGGCTAATTCGGTAAAGAAGTTGAATAAGGCGCCCTGGATAGAATGCTTCTTCCATCTCGGCTTTCTTTTCTTCGAAGGCTTTTTGTACTCCGCGATCTGCAGAGCAGGTTCTGGCCTCACAACCAGAGCATTGGGCCTCGGCGTTGGAAGTCATAAATTGGAAACTAAAAATAAGAGCCGCGAAAACGAAAAACTTCACTCTTCCCCCTAAACAAAATTCTTTGAATGACTCGATATCCCACAGCTCTTGGTGAAAGTAAATCAGTACCTTTTTCGTCTAGGATATTGGAAGTGCGCATTAATTTTCTTTTGGAATTCTCTTCACGAGGGTGCTGAATCAGACTCTGGCATTATTTCAAGACGACCTCTCTGGCTCACTAAGAAATCTTGAGATATCCTTCTATTACAACGAGGACGGGTTAGATGGCAAAAAAAACGCGCAAGACGAGACTCAAAGATATCACAGCCAGGCAGTTTATTGATCGCGCAAGGTTACATGTTTGCTGTTTTTTAATGTCTTCTTTAACCCGTAAAGATTTTAACTTTTGTCGTCCCATTTTTGAAGGGTCTGCCGGTAAGGGGAGTCTTACCTACGATAATAAAAGTGGGGATGGTTTCTGTCTTTATTGGAACGATGGCGAAATTGTCGCTGGAGTTTTCGATCACGAAAGTCAGCGCAGTAATGCCAATGACGACTGGCCTCCCAATGACAGGGGACTAACTCCCGCGGAAGACCCTCGATACTTTTTTGCCAACTTTCCTGAGGACCGTATTCAGGACTTAAATTTTGTTTTAGACAAACTAAAGGCAGCTTGCGGCGATTTGAATTTAACCGCAGTTTTGTGGAGCGAATCTGCAGATGTCTACTCACCGGAGCCAATCAAGCAGGCCGATGACAACGGTCTTTGGGTTTTTGAAAATTACCGATTAAACCTTAAAGAGGCTTTGGGAGATCGAGATGATGAACGTTTTAATGTTCAAAAAGATTTTTACTTTTCGGCTCTCGTTGGAGACATCGTAACCCCCAAGCAACCCAATGCATGGATGAATCAGTACACTCTTTCGTCTGAGCAGCTAGAACTAGCCTATGATTTAGCTCAACGAATAAGTGACCAAAAGATTGATTTTCGTAGCTCGGGGTTTGAGGGAATCACATTGAGTTCAGACGATTGGAAGAAGTTTAAGACAATTGACCCCAGTATCGTCGATTCTGTCACAGGTAAGCCCTGTAGGGCCGTCAAAGAGAATTTCTCAAAGATTCGTGAGCAGTTAGAATGGCTCGGTATCAAAGTGTCTTAAAATGAGACTGTCAAAAAAGAATCAGTAGTTCAATTCTTAAATAGGCGTCTAGAGGCTAGGCGAAAATCATTGTTCAAATTGAATTAGCGCGTTCTAGATTTGCCCTGGAATTGCAATCCTAATTGGTGAGTTGGTCGGCTGGAAAAGGAGAGATGTTTGAGCAAGGTAGATAATATTAATCGGGCCCTTGAGAATCTGGGGTATCAAGACAAAATAAAGTTGAGTCCCTTAGAAAAGTTTTTGGTAAGGATCGGACTCATCGAAGGACCTCTGGTTCTTACACACCCCTTACGGGCATTTTGCGTTTACGCCTGCTATTGGTTTTTAGTCTTCCCATTGGCATTTTCGTTTATCATGTTTTTGGTGACCCCAATTGTAGGGCTCCAATCCAACCCCGTTTCGATTCTCAATTTAGTGGGGCAAATAGAGGGAATTATGCTCATCATGTTTTTAGGAAGCGTTTCGTGGGCATTTTTTATGATTGCCATCAATTGGCGCGTTCGCCGAGTCAAAGGCTTAGAAATTAAGGCTTAATTAAATTCATCAAGAATGACGTTTATTAAAGAGTTTCGGATCGAGTCCCGTTCTATGTGGGGCTCGTGCTCTGAATTCTCAAATTCGTTTCTATAGATGGTGCAAGAGCCATCCATTTGATCATTGAAGGCTTGGCAGAATTCCTCTTGGCCTCTGTTGTCGACCACTGTTTCCCGTCCAGCCTGAATAATAGCAATCCGAAGACTTTTCTCTTTTCCAGAAAGAGAGTTGGTCTTTGCGTGGGCGAGCATTCTCTTCCAAGAGCTTCGTTTAAAGAGTTTCGTCGTTGAAAGAACTCCTTGATAGACCCAGCCAAATGTGGGGCCACTGATGGGGATGTTTGCAGGGTGCAGTTCTTGTATTTTTAATTGAAACCAATATCGATGGGGATCACTGGTCAACTGATTCGTTGGCTCACCGTTGAAGGTTTGTTGCGAAAACGGGTGATCCTCAATGCGCCAATGGTTTATGATGCCATGGACATAATCAGTCCATTTTATAAGACCCATGTTTTTCATTATGAAGACGGCTGCTTTAGAAATGAATTGATTGAAGTAACCCGTACCCGTCGAAAGTGCTCTCCCGGCCTTAAAAAGTTGAATCTTTGTGACTACGGCAGGAGGAAGGGCGATCTTTAGCATCGGACTGGTTAAGATCGACTTTTCAAAGGGGTTTGAATGATCTTGGAGGTATCGGGTGGCGATCAGTCCGCCCATAGAGTGACCGTATAAGTAGAGTTTTTCAGGGTCGAGTAGATCGCTTCCATCTGCTTGAGTGACGTGTTCGACGAAGCCTGCGAAGTCATTGGCATAAAAATCAAAATTTTCGACATAGCCTTTGTGTCGCTCGAAATTGGTTTCGTCATCGATAAGGCGAGACGATTGTCCTTGTCCGCGGTGATCGATGGCATAGATGGGGCCATATCCTTTTTGTAGGAGGTCGTAGGCAAGCTCGGTGTACTTTAATGAGGTTTCTCTAAAACCGGGAGATATAAATAGGGCTCCCAAAGGTCCTTTTTCTGTGCCAAAGCGCGTGTAGCTTATTGTCACAGCCTGACCGTCAGCCTTTGGGTGAGCGCTCGTAAATTCGTGTTGGGAGTAAAAAGGTACGGTTTGGCCAAAGTTCGATTTATCGGAACCAGTGAGTGCCAGTTCAAGCATTTGAACTTGTTTTTGACTGGGTTCGAACGGAGCAAAATGACCTTCACAAATATCGAAGGCTTTGGCGAAATTTACCGTAAGGCACAGACTCGCTATAAAAACGAGAGAACCTTGTTTGAATGTTTTTAGCGCCCATCGAAAGATCAATTGAGTTCCTTTTGAGTGTTTCAGTTGATCAGGCACTATAGCAGTGTTTGGCTTTAGCTGCTTAAAAAATCAATAAAACCGGTTTACGGAAGATACATAAATCCAATAGTTTTCGTATTTTAGTCTAAATAGCAGGAAATATGGCTTGATAGTTAGCTGTTAACAAAGGTTTTTAATTTATGATGCATGTTCGCTACCAAAAGGAAGACGCTACCATTTGGTGCCTAAAGGGAGAGGTCCATGAGGGTCTGAACGAGGTAGGGGCGCCATTTGTTCATTTGGTTTTTGGTCATTTTTGCGTAGCAGACCGTACCCTGGGTGGCGGATTCCTTGCGCATGATTTGGGCTTCGCGACCCAATTGAAAAATTTTGTATTCTTCATCTTTTGGAAAGAAGAGTTCAGTGTCTTCGTAAAGAGATTGCAGGCATTCGAGCATAAGGCCTTTCAAGCGATCAATACCCTCGCCAGTGCGAGCACTCACAAAACAACGGGGGTAGGTCTTAACCTGAAACTTCTTCTCGAAAGGAGCGGCGTCGATTTTGTTATAAACGTGAATAAGAGGTTTGTTCTCCCAGCCAAATTCTTTAATCAAACTATTCACGACTTCGATTTGTGATTCCATTTGGCCCGATGATAAATCGATCACGTGAATCAATACATCGGCATCAGCCGACTCTTCAAGAGTGGCTTTAAAAGCTTCAATTAAATGGGTTGGAAGTTTTCTGATAAATCCCACAGTATCTGTGACGACAGCGTTGGGACCATCGGGTAAATGGATTTTTCGCGTAGTTGGATCAAGTGTCGCAAAGAGTTTATCCTGTTCGAGGACACTGGCCGAAGTGAGCTGATTGAGTAGAGTACTCTTACCCGTATTCGTATAGCCAATGAGAGAAAAACTCGGCGTTTGGTTGCGCTTGCGATTGGAGCGATGCTGGGCCCGCTTTTTTCGAACCGTTTTTAATTGTTTTCTAATTTGTTTAACGCGATCTCTGATGCGACGACGATCCATCTCGAGTGCCGTTTCTCCGGGGCCGCGAGTACCAATACCACCAGCTTGTCTTGAAAGTGATCCCATCCAGGCGTCAACCATTCGAGGCATTTGATCAAGCATTTGAGCCAATTGAACTTGGAGCTTACCTTCGTGGCTTTGGGCTCGCAGAGCAAAGATGTCTAAAATTAGTTGCGAGCGATCGAGAACGCGCGCCTTCCACGCTTTTTCTAAATTCCTTGTTTGGATACCACTCAATTGGTGATCAATAACGACAAGGGATGCGCCAGTATCTACTACCAGATCGGCGATTTCTTGAACCTTACCAGAACCGAGGAGGGTCGCTGGATGATATTTTTCAACGATTTGCGTACAATTTCCGACGATTTCGCCACCCGCCGAACGAGCGAGCTCCTCAAGCTCCAGAAGACTGAGCTTGATATCTTTGAATGCTTCACCTTTGAGGCCCACACCAGCAACTATAACTCGATCGGGCTCTATTTTTTGGTTAACTTCAGCTATTTTTTCAACCTCTTATCCGAGTCTGACCTCAGCCAGTCTCGTCAGTAGTTCTCCTCAAAGGCCTGACATTCCAGGGCCGTGAGGACTACTGTATTTACTATATCGTCAACAACGGACGTTCTCTGCAGTACATTAGCAGGTTTTTTAACTCCCATAAGGAAGGGCCCTATAACCTCTGCGCCGCCTAATTGTTGTACCAATTTGTAACTAATATTTCCAGAGTCTAAATTCGGGAAAATCAAAATATTAGCCCCATCCTTGGTCTTGGCGAATGGAAAGATCCGCTCTACGACCTCAGAATTGACAGCTGTGTCCGCCTGCATTTCTCCATCCACCGTATAGTTAGGTTTCTGTTGAGCTACGAGGCGGGCCGCCTCCTGCATCTTACGAGGGCTCTCACCACGACCTGTAAAGTTGGTATAACTGAGCATTGCGATTTTTGGGCTAATTCCAAAATACTCGGCCACCTGCCCGGCGTGAATGGCTGCTGTGGCCAATTGCTCGGCCGTAGGGTTGATATTAACTGCCGTATCGGCAAAGAACACGACCTTGTCTTTGAGGAGCACGAGATTTAATCCCGAGGCGCAGTTTCTGCGGCCGGTCCCGATAATCTGTAATATGGGTTTTACGGCTTCAGCATATTTAATCGTCGCTCCACTGACCATACCGTCAGCATCGCCCAGGTGAACGGCCATAGATGCAAAGTAGTGGGGATCGCCAATGAGTCTCTCAGCTTCTCGCTCCATAACCCCCTTGCGCTGTCGCATCCGGTAGAGCTCTTCGACATAGCGCCGATAGTTTTTGTGGCTTGAAGGGTGAATGATAGGCTCCGTTTCGAGGTGGTTTCGCAAAGAATCGAGTTTGTTTTCTTCGATCACTTTTTTTACATTCTCGGGATAGCCCACCAAAACCGGGTGAACCACTTTTTCATCGATCAAGATATTACAAGCTTTTAAAATCTTACTTGAGGCTCCCTCGGGAAAAATAATCTTGGGCAAGTTTTTGTTTCGCGTTCGACATTGGGATTTCACTCGATTGATTGCCGAGCGCACGAATCCCACTTTGTAGCCTTGCATGGCTTCGAGTCGATCTTTATACGCATCAAAATCTTCAATCGGTTGAGTCGCAACCCCAGAATCCATGGCGGCCTTGGCAACCGCGGGTGCCACCCAAAGGAGTACGCGAGGATCAAAAGGCTTGGGAATGATATATTCGGGCCCATAACTAAAATTCTGCCCACCATAGGCCTGGGAGACTTTTTCTGGAATTTCCTGCCTGGCCAGTTTTGCCAGGGCATGAACCGCTGCTAACTTCATTTCTTCGTTGATAGCCGTCGAAGCCGTATCCAATGCACCTCTAAAAATAGAGGGAAATCCCAATACATTATTTACTTGGTTGGCAAAATCAGAGCGACCCGTAGCCATAATCACGTCGGGCCGAGCCTCTTTAGCGTCAGTAGGTAGAATTTCTGGGTCGGGATTGGCCATGGCAAAAATAATAGGTTTATCGGCCATACTCTTCACCATTTCTTTAGTGACTGCTCCTCCGACACTCACTCCGACAAAGCAATCGGCACCTTTCATGGCATCGGCCAAACTTCGAGCCTCGGTGTTATTCGCAAACTCTTCTTTAAAGGGGTTCATCCCTTCAGTTCGTCCTTTATAGATAACACCCTTACTGTCACACATAATGAGGTTTTGCGGTTTGACACCTAAATTAAAAAAGAGGCGGGCGCAGGCCACAGCTGCGGCTCCAGCGCCATTCACAACCATTTTTAAATCTTCAAGTGTGCGGCCCGTTAAATCGGCGGCATTGATAAGAGCTGCGGCCGAAATGATCGCAGTACCGTGTTGATCGTCGTGAAAGACTGGGATCTTCAATTCTTTTTTGAGTCGCTCTTCGATTTCGAAACACTCAGGCGCTTTGATATCTTCGAGGTTAATTCCGCCAAACGTAGGTTCAAGGGCCTTACAGGTCGCAATAAACTCTTCGACCCCCGATGATTTGAGTTCGAGATCAAAAACGTTAATATTAGCAAATTGCTTAAAGAGTACACCCTTACCTTCCATCACGGGTTTACTGGCTTCGGGGCCAATGTTTCCGAGTCCGAGGACTGCCGTTCCGTCTGAGATCACGGCAACTAGGTTTCCCTTAGTCGTGTATTTATAAACGTCTTGGGGATTCTTGGCGATTTCCTTACAAGGAGCCGCCACTCCTGGAGAGTAGGCCAAAGAGAGTTCCCATTCACCTGCCGTTGACTTTGATGGTTGTACATTAACCTTACCCGCAGGTGGTTCAGCGTGATAGCGAAGAGCTTCTTTGTTTAAACTCATAGTGTTTTCTCCAGATCCAGCCACTTTTAGATATAAACTAAAGGCTAGGAGGTTTTGGCGACATCTGTCAACGGTCCATTCTGATTTCTCGGCCGTGCTTAGAGGCTAAGCTTTTGCAGTATTCATATAAAAACGTAATAAAAAGCGGATGACAGAGAGGAGGTAGCTCCCTAAAATCCCAAAGTATTAACATTCTGCTTCCAACTGAGGTGCTTTTAAATGGACATAAATACCGAGACTAACAATGATAAAAAAACAGGTAATTCATTGAATGGAACGACTAAGGATCAACAGAGTATGAGCATCGAAGAAAGTGTGCGTTTGGTAGCAAAAGGGGATGTGGCCCTGATCGAATGGGATCTTATTGGGGAGAGCGCCAATAAGATGAGCAGTGCAACCATGACGCGTTTTAAGGAAGTTTTAGAGCAAGTCGAAGAAAATAAGGATTTCAAAGCAGCTGTCATTATATCCCGCAAGAAGTCCATTTTTATGGCCGGCGCAGATATCAATGAAATAAAAAGCTTAAAAACTAAAGAAGATTTCTCTAAGGCCGTAGAAGGCGGACAAGAGGTCGTCAATTTTCTCGAAGATATGCGAGTGCCTGTTATTGTGGCAATTCATGGTGCCTGTATGGGCGGCGGATGTGAAATGGCAATAGCCTGTGACTATCGAATCGCTACGGAGGACAAGGCTACAAGAATTGGTTTGCCTGAAGTTTTGTTGGGAATAATTCCCGGCTTTGGCGGTTGTGTTCGCTTACCGCGACTTATAGGGATTGAGGCCGCCTACGATATTATTCTCAACGGAAAAGCCGTCGACGGCAAAAAGGCCAAACGCATCGGTCTTGTTGATAAGGTTGTGCCCGTTAAAGAACTCGAAAATGAAGCCATGAGAATGGCCCATAAAATTATCAAAAAGAAATCGGGTAAACGCTATAAGGAATTTACAGGAAGTGGACTTCAGAAAAAAGTGATCAATTCGAACCTTATGAAGGGCTTCGTTTCGAATATGGCCAAAAAGAATGTGATGAAATTCACGGGAGGCCATTATCCAGCCCCTCTCAAGGCCATAGAAGTCATTAAGAAAACCTACGGACTCCCTCGCTCCCAAAGGGACCGGGCTCTTCGCATCGAGAGAGAAGCCTTTTGCGAAGTGGCAGTAACCCAAGTTTCAAAAAATTTGATCAATGTCTTCTTCTTGCGAGAAGACGTTAAAAAGCGAAATGGTGTTGCCGACGCTTCTGTTAAAGGGCACGACGTTCATACTGTTGGTGTTCTCGGGGCCGGAACCATGGGGGGCGGAATCGCCTATGCGGCAGCCGATAAAGGGATGTTTGTCCGCATGAAAGATATTGGGCAAGAAGCAATCGATATTGGCTATCAGGCTGCCGAAAAGATTTGGAAGAAAAAGCTGAAGCGCCGTCGTCTCTCGAAATACGAATTCAGTGAGAAGAAATCGCGTATTACCGGTGTTCTTGATTACACAGGCTTTGATAAACTCGATGTTGTGATTGAGGCCATCGTTGAGAATATGGATATAAAAAAGAAGGTTATTGGAGAAACGGCTTCTAAAGTTCCAGCCGATTGCATAATTGCTACTAACACGTCGTCTCTCTCTGTCAATGAAATGGCAAAAGGTCACCCCAATCCGGCGAACTTTGTGGGAATGCACTTTTTCAATCCGGTTGATAAAATGCCACTCGTAGAAGTCATTCGCGGTGAACAGTCTTCTGATGAAGCCACGGCTACAATTTTTAATCTCGCAAAAAAGATGGGTAAAGTCCCCGTTGTGGTCAAAGACGGTCCGGGCTTTTTGGTGAACCGCCTCCTCATTCCCTATTTGATTGAAGCTGCCCACTTTCTTCAAGAGGGAATGGATATTCAGAAGGTTGATGATCTTTACAAAAAACAATTCGGTATGCCGATGGGGCCATTTCATCTTCTCGATGAAATTGGACTTGATGTGGGAGTGAAGGTTTCAAAAATCTTTCGCGAATCCCTCGGTGAGAGAATTGAGATTCCCGATACCATGGTCAAGCTCGAAAATTCGGATCGTATGGGTAAGAAGAACAAAAAGGGATTCTACCTCTGGGATGAAAATGGCAAAAAAGGGGGCGTCGATACGAGTATTTATTCTGAGTTTGGACTCGGTACTCCTACGAACCCTCTGACCGATGAAGAAATTATTGGCCGCGGTATTTATAATATGATTAACGAGGCAGCCACTGTCCTCATTGAAGAGAAGATTGTTGAGTCTCCCGGTGAGTTAGATCTTGCCATGATAATGGGAACGGGCTTTCCTCCATTCCGAGGTGGATTGCTTCGCTACGCAGATACAATCGGCACACAAAAGATTTGTGACGACCTTGAAGTCTTTGCAACGAAGTACGGTGAACGCCTCCGTCCAATGCAGACTTTACGGACTATGGCTAAAACGAATCGCAGCTTTTATTAAAATTGGTTTGCTAAAGAAAGCGCCAGTGTTGGCGCGTTGCTTTTTTGGAAATCGCCAGTGTTGGCGCGTTGCTTTTTTGGAAATCGCCAGTGTTGGCGCGTTGCTTTTTTGGAAATCGCCAGTGTTAGCGCTTTCTATTTTTTAGATCGGCGGCGGCGGCGCTTTTTATTCTTTTTCTTTTTAGAGTTCGCCGAAGCAGCTGGCTTGCGATAGGGTGCCAAGTAATTTTTCTTAACTTCTGGTACCTTACCCGTTTGAAATTTGTAGAGTCCTTTTTTGCGAGCTTCATCGATCATTGCCGTGGCACGGGATTCAATAAGTCCGCAAACCTTTTTCATTCCTTTAGGGCAGCGCCCTCGCGAGCGGTTTTTCAGTGTTGTTAAAGTCACAAATGGAGTTGTGGGTTGAATACTATCGACGATAAACTTTCGGTAGCCCTTACTTTTTATCATTCGCTTCATCATGGGTTCAACGTTGAACCACTGGGCGGCGATGGTTGTCGGAACTCTTGTTTTTCTCGAAACACCAAAGAGCTCTTTATCACAGGTACTGTTGTAGCCTTTGTAGACCTTCCACATGAGACCTGGCCAGTGAAGAGTTCGATCCATCTCGACGAGCATTAGGTAAATTCGCTTACATCGAGGAGACATCTTCACGCCCAATTTATCGAGAAATTCGGCATGACTCATTTTTACGGCAGGCGTATAAAGAGGAGCCTCCGTTCGCAATTGCTTTCCAGATTTAACCGAGGCTTTGCTCGAAGCTTTCGCCACTGGTTTTTTATTCGATTTTTTTACGACTGGTTTTTTATTTTGTGCCTGTGCCTTAGTACTCGATGCTGTGTAGGCTAAAGAAAAAAGAATACTGAGTACTAAAACTTGAGCTATCTTTGGATAGTTCATATTCACCCTCCAACCTATTGGAATTATAGCAGTCCAAAGGGGAATTGTCGCTTTTGTGTACGATAATCTGCAAAAAGGCGAGGCCAGTCTGTTTCATAGTGAGAAATTGTCTAGTTTTTAGACGGTTTAAAGCTCAAGTCTAAAATAGGACGGGTAGAGATTTGGCCTATCTGGAACCTAAGTTGCAAATTATTAAAAACGAGTCTCCGTTTTATAGGGACTCTGTTGAATAGAACGTTATCTCTTTAATTCTTCTAGGACGTCGTCGGTATTTATTGTTTGGAGGAATGAGCCTCCAAAAATTTGTCTAGATAGTAACAGCTTGAGGATAAAATGAGATACCTACTCTTATTATTATTAGTTCTTTCAACTGGTCTTGTGGCTTGTGGTAAGAAAAACGGTAAACCTTCAATTTCGACGACCAATCGCGAACGCGCGGCTGGGCCAGATATTGGTACCAGAAACCACCTTTCTCCGACGGATGGCTCGGCATGGGGTGAAATTACTGGAACGCCTCAGAACGCCTTTCAGGAGGCTGCGGAAGGTCTCATCGAATCAATAATGGATTCTCAATATGTTGGATACATTTCAGGAAATTCTGGAGACAATACCGGAATTCGCTTCTGGGGTGATGTCAGTACTGGTGGTGCTTTAACGACAAATATGCCTTCGACTTCAGTGAACTCGGGAAGTATGAGACTCGTTATCTGGGATGAACATGCTGGTAAAACCGATAGCTCCTCGGGTGAAGTGATTCCAGAAATTCCTTTTTACTTCAACTCGGTATCTGGAACCGTTCAGGGTAATCAGGCCCAATTGATTTTTAGACAATCCGATGGATACACAACAGTAGAAATGGTTGGTTACTTTGACGCTGAGAATTTTGTCGGTGTCTTTCGCTACCAGAACTTAACATCTTTTGATAACAGTACTCCTTGGCGTGGTGAGTTAGGAAACTTTGCCGTTCGTACGTGTCAATTCTTTAGATGTAACTAATTAAAATAATTCAGGTTTAAGCCTTATTTCTCGTGAGGTTTTAGTTGTCAAACCGGTTTCAGCTCGGCAAGCTGGAGCTATGTCTTTTAACGTCAGTTTCAAACATCAAGCCTTAGAAGCTCTTGTGGGCGGGCAATCTCCTTTGGACTTTAGTAATTTGTCTGTGGGCCATCTCGATGGCGCCCATGAATTTCTCTTGGCCTACGGTTACGATGTCGAACTCCCAGAAGATTTAAAAGTCGTCGAGATGATTCACCGCCAGGCGGTTGCACTCCTTCGAGATAAACTACTCGATG
The DNA here is from genome assembly GCA_030424665.1 of Bdellovibrionia bacterium. GTDB lineage: Bacteria > Bdellovibrionota > Bdellovibrionia > Bdellovibrionales > JAGQZY01 > JAUHWN01. Next base: position 22,425 of record JAUHWN010000042.1, read on the forward strand.
AGGGTGAAGAATTGCCAAAAGAAGTTTACGACCCGCAATCTCTCGAAGATATCGGAAGTCTTTTTGTTTATGCCAGTAATTTGGATGGCAAACACGACTCTATTCAGCCTTGGGCCTGTGCTCTTTTGAAAGTCATGCACGTTTTTGCGCATCTAGAAAATGATATTTTTCATTTATTTCCGCAGGATATTAAGACTCAGCTCATAAGACCCTTTCAAAGTTATATTTACGAAGATTCCGTGACGAATAAGTCGGTAATGGGGTCCGAGCAGGATGGTGAAAAAATTGTTTTGGAGCGATTTGAAATCAAGCCTACTAAATCACTCACCAGTTCGGTCATTAAGCTTCTCGCCAAGAGAGATATGTTTGCCATGACGTTGCTCGACAAGGTCGGCGTTCGTTTTGTTACCAGGAATGTTTTTGACTCCTTTCGAGTACTGCGCTTTTTGCACGAACACTCTCTCGTATCCTTTCCTAATAGTATTGTCGATCAAGTGACAAATACCATTTATCCGGTCAATTTATTCTTTGAAGCCATGGATGAGCTGCGAAGTAGGAGTCCAATGGCGCCCCTTGAAGAGATAGACGAGGTTATGGAAAGAAAGCTTGATCAGCATTTCTCGCGCGCCGAATTTGTTGAAAAAGAAAATATCTTTTCTGGAGACTCCTATCGATTTATGAAGTTTATTTCGAGAAAGCTCATTCGTATTAATATGCCTGAAGGACGCCAGGTTCGATTCTTTTACCCTTTTGAGGTTCAGATAATGGACTATGATACCTATCTTAAAAACCTTCAAGGGCCGCAAAGCCACAAAAGTTATAAAGAACGACAACGAATGGCCGCACGACGAAGAATTTTTGGATTTAAAGGGTAGGGCTTGTGCATTTTATTTATAAAATTCGTTCAATCATTGGAAGTGTACTTTTTGTTATCACGACACTGATACTCAGTATTGCAATGATCATTGTCGGATATTTGCGAATAAAAACTATTCAAGATTGGATCGCTCGTATTTGGGGAAATTTATTCTGTCTTTACTATGGTATTCGCTACACATTGGAAGGCACTGAGAATTTCCCTAAAGACACGGGTTTTCTCGTTTTATTTAATCATCAGAGTCATTCGGACATACCGCTTCTATTTGGTTCTATTCCCATTAGTTTTCGCTTTGGTGCAAAGATCGAACTCTTTAAAATTCCGTTTTTTGGTCCAGCCATGCGCGCCTGTGGAGTGCTCCCTATCGCCCGAGGTGACCGGAAAAAGGTTTTTCAAGTCTACAAAGAGGCCGAGGCAAAATTTAAAAAGGGATATAGCTACGGATTAGCTCCAGAGGGAACGCGACAAGAAAAAGCTGAGATTGGACCATTTAAGAAAGGACCGTTTATTTTTGCGGCTAATGCGAAAGCGCCTTTGGTTCCCGTTGTTATAAAGGGAACTCATCAAATAATGAAAAAACACTCATTAATGGTCAACGGTAATGCATTCCGCAGTCACGTCAAACTTAAAGTACTGCCACCTACTTATACGAACGAATGGCCCGATGTTGTCGAAAACAAAGACTTCTTAGAAGAACAGATTGCGGTTATTCGTTCACAGTTTATTCGTGCCTTCAATGAAATGTAGAGTCTGATCCTGTTGATCTCACGTCGTCTCTCAAACACGGGAATGTGGGACCGTTTATGAAAAGCAGTAGTTATCGAATATTTCTAAGGCGCTGCCAGCTGCGGCCACCGTTTCGCGTGTAGAAGTGTTCTTTGCTTTTAGTTCCTAGATCGAGCTGAATCAGTATTTGATTGCCTTTTGCGTCTTTTGGTTCAATTTTTTCGATGCGGAGTCTTTCCGCATTATTGCGTAAGGACTGGGGTAGTTTTGAGAGGATTCGATCCCATCTAATGTAGGGCTTAAAACTCGATCCATGATCCGAACTCTGGTAGGGACCGACAAAGATTTTGCCCGAAGTTGATATTGCGATGGGATGGTTTTGATTGTGAAACTGATCGACTTTTTCCCAACGCTGACCATCGATCGTTTTATAAATTCCACCCGCTGAAACAAATGAAAGGCGCGGGATTTTTGGTGAGGTCGCCATATCAAATAAATTTCGTTTGAAGAGCTGCTTTGAGCTAAGGATAAGATTGTTTTTCGGCTGGTGGTTTTCAAGCTGTTTTTCTTCCCATTGAATAGGCCACCAAAACTGACCCTTTCTGCGGATGCTGGATCTCCCCCAGCGAACTCTTTTTTCGCTAAGCTTTATCAAAGGTTCATAGGACTTAAGGGGTTGAACTCGGCTCGATGAGAAAGACGCTTTCGTATAAATGTAAGAAGGCTGACCATTATTAACAATAAACTGGCTATCAGTTTTGATTTTGTAAATGGTATCTTTAACAAGATCTGCATCGAGGCCACGAATAATTCCCCTTTGCGTGTAAACATCAGTCGCAAAATTAAGTCGTGAAAGAACTCCTTGGTTCTGAATGTATCCTGTACGAACACGACCGCCTCGATCCACAAAACGAACTTGAATCCAGTCCTTGGTGAGGTGAGTGGGGATCAGTCGCCAATTTATGGGGACGTGGGTGATGACGGCAGAGCGATGGTTCGCTTGGGCTCGAAGTGGGAGAGATTTTTTCAACATGAGATAGCCAATGTCTTCTTCTTCTGGGATCAAATTGTGGAATTCGATCCAGCCAAATCGTCTGGAGTCGTCTAAGAGCTTAACTTTGACCCATTGATTTTTGTGTTGGAGGATTTGGACTCTCGTACCGGGAAAAACATTCCGCATGGGCAAATCATCCCATTTAGGCCGAGCTCTTAGGCTAGGGTTTTTGCCGATTTGAGCAAATTGCGAGAAGAATTCAGAAGGAAGAACATCGCGAGCAGAGACCCAGCCCTGGATTCCTTTTAGGCTTCTGACCCGAAGCCATAGTTGAACAGTCACCTTGTCAGTATTTTTCTCTAGAATCGATCTACGATAGTGACCTGTTGGAATGGGGTGCTGCGGACTCAAGTAAACAGGGACCGCTCCCACCTCGCTCACTGTCAAGATCAACATCATCCATAATGTTGAAACTAATGACTTTCTAAGCATATAGCTTATTTTGGGTCTTCCCCCAATTAACCTCAAGACTAGTTTTGGCTGACCTAGGCCGAGTTTGGCTGGACCCACCAAAAGGGAAAGCAGACAATAGTGTAATGAGGCCTTTGCTTTCTTTCTCTATTTTCTTCATCTGTTTTATAGATCTAGGACAGACCGAAGAAATCGGTAAAATTTCAGTGAGTCAGATCTACCTGAATCCGAGTTTTAATTATCGCGAAATGAATCGCAAATCAGAATTTGATATTGATGATTGGTTTGTCGATGTTGATTGGGAGAAGGATGAAGCGATTTCAGGGAAAATCAAATTCGGTGGGCAAAAACTCATGCCCACAGCTCGTTTTTACGAGAATTCCAATAATGACGAATTTAATCTTCTAGAAGTTTATCCCGAGTTTAAGAAGAGTTGGGGAAAAATTCGTCTAGGAAGAATCGAATTACCTTTTTCGATGGAACGATTGCACAGCGAAGAGAAGTGGTGGTTCCCAGAGAGTTTAGTATTGCAAAAATCCTTCATTGCAAGAAGAGACTTAGGGCTTTACTTCGAAAATCAATTTGCTGGTTTTTACACCCAGTGGGCTGTTCATGAGGGAGAGAACGGTGGTAACCTCGACTCCCAGTATTGGTTAACGGCTCGCTGGTACTTCAAAGACAGCCAAGGATTTGTTATTGGTTTTTCAGCACAGACTGGCCGAACCGAGCCGACGAGTACCGATCCTCAGGGGACTCGGGCTTCCATTCGTGGATTCCAAGTCGATGAGAATGCTAAGGTATTCCATTCAAATTTTTTCTTTGGTTGGATTCGACCCGAGTGGCAATTTGTCTTTGATGGATATTTTGGCGAAAACAGACAAGGTACGGCCGATGAACAATGGCACAGTCTTCGAGCTGATTATAGTCACGATATCAATAAAAACTTATCGGGGTTACTCAGACTTGATAGTCTAACCATCGGTAACAAAACGAGTCGCCCTCGCATCACTGAAATGAGTCTCGGGTTTGCTCTCAAAACTGACTATGAAGACTCAAAGTTATTTGTTTATGGTAAGCGCCGCGATGATCAAATAATGCGTCACCCTGATCATTCCTTTCAGATTTCCTGGCGTATTTCATCCCAAATTTTGTAGGTTTAGTCCCTAAATGTCTCAATCCAGGGTTTCATTCTGAGAATTTCTCATGGCTTGTTAATGTCCTGTAAAGAACAAATTAATAGGTGTTAAATTACCGATAAGACTGAGATGGGTCGATTTAATTTTTCCAAGATGAAAGCTGCATTTTCGGTAGCAGTCCTTTTGACAGTTGCTTTGATTGTCATGCTGTTTTGGACGTCGAGACAATCCCTTCACTTTATCCGCACACTTGAAAAGGTGCACTTTCCTGCCATTGAAGTTTCTTTAAATACCATCAAGGTTGAGGAGAAGATTTTTGGAGAACTCAGTCGAGAGCTATTTCTTGGTGAAATTTCAAAAGAGCTCGATCATCTTCTTCCGAGTTTTAAAGAATTGACGGCTCAACTTTTTGAATTTTCCAGCGACTATGATCACTGGGGACTTGAAATTGCCGAGCAAAGTTATATCCGAAATAAATCTTTTAACGATTATATTTTCTTATTAGAAGAAATTCGCTCTACCCTGAGAGAGGGCGAACTTCTTGAAGCACAAGAAATGTTAAGTTCTGTGGAGTTTGTCGATCTCCGTGCTCAGGTCCAAGAGCAAATGGAAAAAGAAGTTCAATACATTTTTGGCCTTAAAAACAGAGTTGTGAGTGAATACAACAATAACCTCAAATACTTTTGGTGGGAGCTCCTTATTAGTTTCCTTTTTCTGGGGTCGACCTGGTTTTTTATGATTCGCGCCTATAATCGAAGTCTTAACGAAAAAAAAGAGGCCGAAGAACGGTATGAAAAGCAAAGAATTCTCTCGGCTCAAAATATGAAATTGGTAGCGATTGGTGAAATGGCAGGTAATATCGCCCACGAAATCAACAACCCTCTCGCTGTTATCAGAGGCTACAGTCAGCAACTCATTCGATTGCGAAAAAGTGACAAAGTAATTGACCCACAAAAGACTGAAGAGATGCTTGAAAGAATTATTCGCACAACAGATCGAATTTCAAATATCGTAAAAAGCTTATTGAAGCTCAGTCGAAAATCGGTCAACTCAGAAAAAATTTGGCAAAGTTTGGATGCCATTGTCGAAGACTCAGTCAATCTTTGCGGAGAAAAGTTTACCAATTTAGGCATTCAGCTAGAGGTCGATCTATCGAATACTGATCAGTACTTAATAAATTGTCATCCCATCGAAATTTCACAGGTGATTCTCAACCTTCTCAATAACTCGGCGGATGCTATTGAAGGCTTTGATGAACCTTGGATCCGCGTTCGATCAAGTGTTGTGAAAGGGGATCGATTGCAATTGACCATTACCGACTCTGGAAAGGGCATACCAGAGTTGATTCGAGAAAAAATTATGACACCTTACTTTTCTACCAAACCCGAAGGGAAGGGAACGGGATTGGGCTTGAGTATTTCCTCTTCGATAATCGCCGAATCTGGAGGCTTCCTCTTTTACAATGATAGGGCGAAGAATACCGAATTTGTGATCGAATTCCCGGCAGTTGAGGAAGGAGTCCGAAAAGCCTCGGCCGTCACTTCCGCAAAAGCGAAAAATTCCAAAGAAACAGCCGCTTAAGTCCCTAAAAAGGGCCTTCAATTTTTGACCTCCTTTCGACTTCCAGTTATAAGTAGCTCTTAAATGTCTTGATAACTAACTAGGAGCGTCAAATGAGTATTAAACAAGTTGCCGTTATTGGAGCCGGGCAAATGGGAAATGGGATTGCCCAGGTCCTCGCGATGAAAAATTTCGATGTGATCATGTTGGATGTTTCTAAAGATGCTCTCGATCGAGGGATGGCCACAATTACCAAAAGTTGTGACCGCCTTATTAAGAAAGAAAAAATGACGGCTGACGAAAAAGCGGCACTTCTTTCTCGAATCACTTGTACTGAGTCCTATGGCGACTTGAAGAATGCCGATATGGCCATCGAAGCAGCCACAGAAAATGTGGACCTTAAGCTAAAAATATTTCAGGAACTCGATAAGATTCTTCCTGAAAAAGCATTGTTGTGTACGAATACATCGTCAATTTCAATAACTAAAATTGCAGCCGTCACTTCGCGCCCCGAAAAGGTGGCCGGGATGCACTTTATGAATCCGGTACCGATTATGGTCTTAGTTGAAGGGATTCGCGGTCTACAAACAAGTGACGATACATTTAACCGTGTTCGCGCTTTAGCTGAGGAGTTGGGGAAAGTTTTTGTCGAGGGTCGCGACATGCCTGGTTTTATCGTTAATCGAATCCTTATGCCTATGATTAACGAAGCGACATATGCCCTTTACGAGGGGATTGCCGATGTTGAGGGAATTGATCAAGCTATGAAGCTCGGCACTAATCAGCCAATGGGACCTTTAACACTTGCCGATTTTATCGGTTTAGATACCTGTTTAGCGATTATGAATGTACTGCATGATGGCCTAGGAGATTCTAAGTATCGACCGTGCCCTCTTTTGGTTAAGTATGTTGAGGCAGGATGGCTCGGCCGGAAAACCGGACGTGGTTTTTACGACTATGAAGGAGGAAAGGCCTAATGAGTGCTGTAGATTTAAGTATTGAAAATGGTATTGCTCTTTTAAAGGTCAATCGACCTAAGGCTTTAAACGCACTTAATATCGAAGTGCTTGACGGAATTGATGAGGCCATTACTAAAGTTCAAGGTGATAAATCGATTCGCTCCATGATTGTAACCGGCGAAGGGGATAAGGCGTTTGTCGCCGGGGCCGATATTAAAGAAATTGACCAGCTCGATGAGAAGACGGCATTTGAATTTGCGCAAAAAGGGCAAAGTATTTTTCGTCGCTTTGAAAAACTGAAAATTCCAGTAATTGCTGCCGTAAATGGGTTTGCACTCGGAGGTGGGTTAGAGCTCGCTTTGAGTTGTGATTTCATTATTGCCAGCGGTAATGCTCAGTTTGGTTTGCCCGAGTGTACTCTTGGCTTGATTCCAGGGTTTGGTGGTACCGTCAGACTGGCTCGAAGAATTGGTCCGCACCTGGCGAAAGAACTCACTTTTAGCGGAAACTTTTATTCGGCAGAAGACGCCTACCGCATGGGGCTTGTCAGTCGAGTGGTTGAGCGTGAACAGTTGCTGAGTGAAGCACAAAAGATGGCCCAAACATTTGCCAAAAGAGCACCACTTGCCCTTGCTGGAATTAAGGCTTCAATCGATAAGGGAATGGATTGTGGAGTCGATCAAGCCCTAGAAATTGAAGCCCAGGTTTTTTCTCGTCTTTTTAACTCAAAAGATCGAGAAGAAGGGACAAAAGCTTTTATAGAGAAGCGAACCCCCAATTTTACAGGCGAATAAGAGATCGAATTTTAGAGGAGTACGAGTGAGCTATCAGCCTAAGAACCCCATTCGAATTGTGACCGCAGCCTCTCTTTTTGATGGGCACGATGCGAGTATTAATTTAATGCGTAGACTTCTTCAAGATGCCGGAGCCGA
>JAUHWN010000202.1 GCA_030424665.1 Bdellovibrionia bacterium
TTGAGATTTTTGACGATCCCGCCAATGCCGAATTTAAAGAGCTTTGTCAGGTCAATGGCCGCGTGATTGAAGAGTACGAAAAAATCATGAGTCTTACTGCGACCGATTACACGCGCTATGATTTTGATAGCTATGTTTATCCAGGTGGACTGACCGGTGGTGATGTGACCACAGATTGGTCGCGCTTTATGGGAACCTGGCAGGAACTCACAGCCATCCCCTTAAAAATCATGAGTCTTTATAATTTAACGACCGTGCGCCCTTTTGTGGCCTGGTACTTTGGGCCGATCCCAAGGTATGCCGATCCTTCTGCCTTGTACACTTACGCATCTCTTTATCCACTTCAATATACAAAGGCCCTATCATCGGCCGTTGCCAATAACTTAAGGGACGGAAGTAGTGCCGAAAGTGAAACCACTGTCGTTGGACGTTTAGTACCCTCCATTGGTGCCATGTCTTTTATGATGTACTTTAGTAACGACTCACTGTACTTTCCCGATGAGTTACTCACACGAATTCGCGAGCAATCAAGTTTCAATATTAAGGGCGGAATTGTTCTCTTTAAGGAGCACTACAAGCACAATAACAATTCGCGAGTGACTCACTTTTCGGCCAATATTTACGATTTCCAAACCCGTTCTTTTACGCCGGTGGATTCGGTCTACATGTTACCGGGAGGACGGTTTATTGCCAAAGGGCAGGGTGAGAGTTTTATTCTCCCTATGGGTAAGGTGAAGTTCTTTGGCCAGAGTAAAGATAAAGGGGTGGCCTACGGTTACGCCATCGTGATCGAGTCTGAAAAGGATAGAAAAGATCGCCTCTCTTCGGTGAGTGTTAAAACAGAGCTTAAAACCCTCCACGATCGCTTCTTTGATAATTGTATTAATGGCCCACTCTACGACAATGGATTGAGCTATTACTTTAACGAAGAAAACTTTGAAGGTTTCGAATACAGTCAAAATATCGGTGGTCAGCCCCTCAAGCAAGATGACTTCTTTGTATCAATCGATCGCGCTTTTGAAAAATACTACTCCGAAGGGATTTCTGGTAAGGAACTTCCCGAAAGAAGAGACTGTACCGAAGCCCTTCGCGGAATTATCTCAGTCGGTGGTTCAGCAGCCTTACTCAACGGTCAGTTCTTTTTACCCGTGCTTAGCGTGATGGAGAAGAACTGATGAAAAAGATATTATTATTGATCAGTTTGAGTTTAGTGATTTTTGGGTGTGATACCGAAAAGGTTGTTAAAAACCGCCACGAAGTATCTCCTCAACCAGAGGCCCTTGGTGTTGAGGTTTCTAAACAGCTTAAAAACTACGATTCCGAGAGCGTGAATGATTTAGCGAGAGATTTGATCGAGGCCACACGCAATGGAACTGCCAGTGATTATTTGGGCCTTATGGAACAGGCCAGGTCCTATGTGGTCAATAGCGAAAAGGTGGCATCTCCTGAAGCCCTCGAAGATGATTCATTGATTCGTCTTCTTACGGCTTATAACTTGGGACTTCTTCGCATGGTTGGCGAGAACCACGCTTCGGTCACAAGTGCTAACCTCAATGAGAACTGGCTTCACGAGTATGTGAATTTATTGAAAATCGGTTGTGGCGAAAACCTGACCGAATGCCAGACGGTGAATTTCTTTAAGACAGATACCTATAGTTATAAAGTGGTTTACCACTATATTAAATTGCGTCTTGCAAGCTTTGGTGACGAGCCGACTCCTGAAGAAAATAAAGAGCTTCTTAATATATTTGCCTTTTCATTGGAGTTGAGAAAAGGGCCCGATTCAGAACTGGATTTACTCTTCTTAAGACATTCTTCAAAACTGATCTCCTATCTTGAGACGGGAAGTCGCCAGGAGCAAGCATCGCGAACTAAATTTGTACGAGTGGTTAAGCTCTTATTAGAGTGGCTCGATCCCAGTAAAACGAATTCAGATGATTTCCAGCAATTTTTAATTGATTTTAAACCTTGGAGTTACTCGCAAAAGACCAACAGTGATCTCGGCTTTGCTGCACAAAAGCTCTTTGAGTTGTCTACTGAGATTCTATTGCAAGATCCAGAGATCGTTGCCTCTACTTTTAGAGACGAAATCACGCGAATTCGCGAAAAAGAAAAGGATATCGCAGGAACCTACTTCTATCGCGAAAAAGAATTTCAAGGGGCAGAGCTTAAGGCTCTGGCTCAAGGGATTCAGTTGGACTCTATTAAGCCCAAAGACGACGTAAATCTCTTTATTATCGATCGCTTGTTTTCGGGTCACTTGTCGATTGCCGATGTGACTTCGATTTGGCAGCAAATTCCAAAGCCTACGGTCGATGGTAAAACAGCACAGACACGACTTTTAGAGACGGCAAATTCCTATCTCAAGATTCGTATTGCGGCCCTTTCGGCACAAACGACTAAGAATCTCGCCAATCTCTTTTTTGAATTCGATGAGTCGCGGGTCGATCGCCTGCAAAACGTTCTTAGAAAGAGTCATACTTTAACTCGCGAGTGGTCCCGCTTTTTAGATCGGGTCAACTTCGTTAAGAACTTTCTTGAGAGTAATTTAAAGGCCGGAAGATGGTCGACGCAAGAGTACCTTAAAACAGAACGTAACATAACGGTTTTAAGTGAGAACATTAAATTCTTTCTCACCTATCCCAATATGATGATCTATAGCTACCTACTTCGCGGTCGCGAAGTTGAGGGCCTATCGACGTGGTTTGATCAAGACGTAAAAGTCGATGATGCTTCAATTTTAAGAATGTTTAAAGGCAGTGAAGGCATGTGGTTTCGCTTTGGTGGCGATGAATCAAGTATTAACAAGATTCAGGCTTTGTTTTCGGTCTACTACATGATGAACTTTGCAACAGTTAATATATTCTCGAGCGTCTACGACGAGAAGGCGTCTTCGTCTTTTTCGGAGACCTATTTTTACTCGTACCTCATCGAAAAGCTTCTTTTTTCGATTAAGTCGTCTATGATTGCCGATCGAAACTCTCTACGCAACCAAGTCAACGATGTGAAGTTTCTTGAGTTCCGAAGAGAGTGCCGACGCTTTGAAGGCCAACAGAAGATTCAGATCTCAAAGTACCTCGAAGATCTCAACCAATTTGCCCTTTTTGATATCGCAAAACCTCTAGTCAACTTCTACGCCCAGGACTCTTCGGCGGGTGTGACCGGAGCCGATGTGAATAACCTGATTCTTGAACTTCGTGCCATTGTGGTCGAAAGAGAAATGGTCGTTCGCCTCGTGACCCACATGTACGAGAAGACTCTCGAGAATTTGGCAGCTAATGGCATTATTACCGATACCCGTAAAGAAAGTCAGTTTTCGACCTTTAGTACTTTGATTCAGAATCAAATGAACGAGATGGACTCTCTTAAGCGCGAAATCAATTCCTATATTAGCCAGCACAATAAACTTGCCGATACATGCCTGCGCCAGTTCTTCGAAAAAGAATTTCAAGTACAAGAGTATATTAATGACTACTTTGAAAAGTACTTTACGAAGGTCTACTTTGAGTTAGCTCGTCGCCGAGGAAAGGACGAAGCCTTCTTTCAGGAGCTTCAATCCCAAGGGGTGACTGAGCCAGAGATCAGCCTTGATGTGAGCGGGCCAGGCGGCTACAGCGGTTACGAAGGCCGAATTAATGAGCAACAGTACTCGCTTCATAAAATTGACCTCTTACTGACCTTAAAGAAGGTTCTCGAAAATGGGGGACAAAGTCTGAATATCGGTTCGACTGACCTCAAGTATACCATCGATATGCCTGTGGACTTTACGCGAATTAAGCTGATCGAAAATCCAAATAGCAACGATATTCAACTCATTCCATGGTCTGAAAACTACGAGCAGTTTATCAAGTCAGCTTTCAGGGCCCTTTACTGGTCTGAGGGATCTGGAACGAGCAAGAAGTACATGCTCGGATGGGTTTACGGAATCGAAGATATTAACTTTGTTAAAAACCGCTTTGATGTCCTTCTTGAACAATATGTTACTGGAAAGCTCGATGAATACGACCGTCAGTGTAACAAGCGCGAGATCACCCAGTGTGCTAAAAAGTCTTATGAGATTACCGCCGATGAATTAGTGCGCGATTACTTGAGCTGGATTGAACTTCTGCATATGGATGAAAAGGATCTAGCCCTATATCAACGAATCGAGAAGCTTTCAAAATTTGATCAAACGGTGATACTCAAGATGTTCTTTGCCGACAATAATGTGAATAAGCCACTCACATTCTTTGATAATTACTTTTTGACCTTACGGGGGCATGTCTTTCCGAAGCTTGATGTGAAGTTTAATAACGCCCTTAAAAATGGGATAATGGCGACTGTACACTTTTACGAGGCGCAAAGGGATCTTTTAGACTTCTTCTTTAATCCGCCGGATTACTTAATTTCTGAGCTAAGAAAAGAGTACATGCACTTTACCTACGGGCTCCTTGATAAGACGCGCTCTTTTAAAGTGGCCATCGATAAGCTCGAAGAAGAAATGGGCTCGGTACAAGCTTTCAGGTTTGAGACCGCCCGAGACCCCATCGAGTCTAAGTCGCGCTCAGGAAACATTGAATTGATCGACAGTGAAGAGATCGAGGATTTTAAAAAGTATGTGGATAAGAATTTCTATCAGCGGACTTTGAATTTTTATAGCGTTGGGCAGGGAGAATCCTATTTTACGGACTATAAGCCCATTGAGTGCTTTTACCGAGAGGGAGCTCCTGGGTGTACAGAATAGATCTGTCCTCGTATTTTAAGGGATTTTTGCTGCTCCTTCTGATTTTTGTAGGAGCGGGGCCCGCTTGTACAAATGGTACAGCTCCACCCAGTCAAATCCACGAAACATCTCCCGAAAGGGAACGGCTTGGGGTCGCAGACCCTGTGCTCGACACTCTTGCGGTCAATGAGTCCAATGAAATCTACAAGCAGGATGAAGTGACTGAGGTGGGCGAGTTAGAGGCCCTGATTAAAGATGCACTTTCGAGCGAAAACGTCATGGACCTTGAAAATGCCAGATCTGATGTTTTTAGAAGTCGGCTCAATCTCATTAACCGCTCACTTCTGGCCCTCATCGACGCTGAAAAATACTCAGAACTTCAGGGGCTCATTCCCCATTATATGGCCTCGATCCATTCTAATTGCGAGATCGAAAAAAGAGATTGTGAACTCTTGATCATTTACAAGCAAGATCACTTTAGTCATAAGGTGTTTTTTGAAATTGCACGCCTCGCTCAGGCTCAAAAAATTCAAGTCAGCCCCCACTGGTCCCGTTACGCTCTAATGAGTTATATCACTCAAGTGGGTGACCTCAGTCGTGAGTTGCAGGAGTTTTTCATTCTGCATTCGTCAGAACTCAAGACAGAGCTTTTTTCTGGTGATCAGTACTTACAATCAGTATTTTTTAGAGCTCTTACGGTGATCACACAAACCATTGGCAATCAAGATACAGAGGCCATCGAGCGCCTTGCCAGTGAGTTTAAGCCTTGGCTTTACCGTACCGATGACCTTTCAGAGATGAATCGCATTCGAAGAATCCTTTGGCCCCTCTGGGCCCAGGCGGGAACTTTACCGCAAAATCTGATTGAAAGTGACTTCATGGGTGATTCTGAGTCAATGGCCCATTTAGCAAAAATCATCCCGGAATACAGTTATACTTTTTTTAATCTCGAGCCGATTCAAAACTATGATCTTTGTTTTTTTAG
>JAUHWN010000203.1 GCA_030424665.1 Bdellovibrionia bacterium
GCCCTATTATTATTCCTCCATATACACAAATGCTAACCAAAGTTTTGGGAACGTTAATTTTAGGGATTACAATGCCTATAAATTTAGTTCTGCGATAGCTAACCCAAGTTTTGACAGGTTGGAGTGGTTTGGGTTAAGCTTTAGTAATCCCTATTATGCGCAGCAAAACTACTTGAGAAGGCGTCAAGCCGTTTTGCAAAACTCTTCGCGGACAGATGCCACGGTGAAAGATGGGTATATAAATGGGACTGTTTATGATGAATTTGGGAGCCCTTTACCCGGTGTTAATGTTGTTATTTCGGGTACTACAATGGGTACGCAAACCGATTTTGACGGTAATTTCTCGCTAAAAGCTAAAAAAGGAGAGGCTCTTACTTTTAGTTATATAGGCTACACTACGCAAACTAGAAAAATTAACGAGGACAACTTTCTTCTAACCTATCTCCAAGAAGATTCAAGTGCTTTGGAGGAAGTTGTAGTGACTGGATACGGAGTATGTAAAGAACGAACAGCTCTTTCATATGCAGTTTCAAGTGTTGCCAACGAAGAAATGGAAACAACTATGGATGTAAGCACTGTATTGCAAGGAAAAGTTGCAGGGGTTAACATAAACGCTGAGCCTGAAGCCGAAGCACCTAACAAGGCTAAAAACGAAAGAGAAAACAGGAAAAAGAAACTCATCGCGGTTGAAGCAATGAAATAGCCGGAAGCTGATGCCAGCATCATCTTAAAAAAATCTTTCATTAAAGGGACCTTTCTGAAATGTTCAACAACCTGTTATGTCACTGAAATCTGGGAGAAAAGTCAATAAAAGCACCCGTGCGCCAAAGGCAGCTATCGGTAGGTGCTTGCTGGGGTTTACAAGAGGCATCAAATAGGGAGCTATAGGACCATGTGCGTCGCCCACGAGGTGACTCAAGACCTATATGAAGAGTCTTACAACCTCTTCCCAATTGAAAATTGATGGTTTTATTCTTCCAAAAGTATTGGCAAAGTTTCTCTTGAGCTAGGCGGCGATCTTCGGCGTACTCAAAATCAAAATCCATGGCTCGAGCATGGCGATGATCGCTGGAAGAAGCACCACCCCGCGCGCGATTATAGCAGTTGGGCCGAAACCAATGGCGAATTTTATCCACCTTGAGCCCCACTTCCGATTCGATAGATTGCATTACTAATAAGAGGGCTGCGGCCGAGTACCAACGACACCGGGGAGGCATCAAGTGACGGAGTCCACAAGCAAGAGCGTCCTTTCGACGACCTCTCTCGTACTCGTCATCGATGTCTGCCGGCGGAAGTTCGACGAGTGCTCTCACAGGGTAACCATTAACTCCTGAATCCTTCATAAACTGTTCAAAACCATCGATCGATAGCGGGTAAGTGCTTACATCTAATACTATTCCCGAAAAATTTGCGATAATCTCTTTTAAAAAAGCAGCTTCACCAGGCTTTTGCTCCCCACAGCCACCATCAAAATTGAGGGGAGGAATCGTTGAGACATCTGGACGATCTTCAGGTACTGGAATCGATCCCCATCGATTGGGTTTTTCACGGGGAATGGGAATTTCATCGGCGCTGACTTCAGTAAGCCAAGTGGAATTGAAAAAGGAGAAAATGAGAAGGCCCATGAATCCAATGTAGACAAACTGCCCTTTGATCATTCGCGCTCCTTAGCCTTTATTGAATGTTTCAAGCTGAAACACCTTCAATTAAAGAGGAGACTTTTTTTTCGCTCAAGTGAGACTAATTGAAACAAAGACTTAGGTATTGTCAAATAAGGGTGTAGTCTATTTAAAGGCAGGAAATTAGTAGATTTTGTAGCTACTTTTTACATACGAAAAAAGCTTGGTCAGTCGAATAATCTATGGGTTAACTGACTAATAGTTTACCGGCCTGGATTTTGTAATAAGTAGTTATGGGTGAATGAATTGGGAAAATCTAAAAACATCTCAATTTGAAAAGTCCTAGGGACCTTCGGCATAGGTCTCAGGGTGGGAATTAAATTTAAAAATTTAAATAGGATTTTTATTTTGAGGGGAACAATCTTTAATTTTGGTAATCTGCAAAAGCTTTTCTGGCTCACTTTGAGTTTCGGAATCGCAGTTACGTATAACGCCTGTAGCAGGCTCGAACCTAATGAAAACATCAAGGTCTTTGCCTCGGGAGGCTGTCGTGGACAGCTAGAGACAAATTTTAAATCGACCTACTATCCGATTTTTCAGCAACATTGCAATAGCTGTCACAGCTCTTTTACGGACCAGGGGCCCGGTGATTTCGCCGACGAAGAGCTCGATATAGGTATCACGGCTATGTATGTCGACGAATACGGGTATCCTGATAAACTCTCTTTGATCAACAAGAATGCTGTTGATCCCGGGCATCCCGCGCCCACTTCGGGACCAGAGCTCGAGGAAGACATCTACTACGCCAATGAATCTTGGAGCCAAGCACTGATCGCATACGATACATGTATAGGCTCCCCTCCTCCGGTAAAACCTAAAACAAAAGGCTTTGTTATGAGCCATACACTCGATCCAGTTGGAACCTTGGCCTATACCCCTGTCTCGCTATCCATGACTTTAGCAGGAGACCTCGAAGTGGGTAATGACCTTCCCGGAGTAACATTTACTTTTGAATATACTTTCGAAGGCGAAGAACTCACTCTCGATCAGTGTACTGTCGAAAAGATCAGCCCCGACGGAAAGTGCTACTCTCCAGAAACTGCATATAAAATTAGAAACTTGAAAGTGACTACAGGTAGTGCCGCTATTGATGTCAGTAATATCAATCTATTCTTCAACGGTGCTTTCTCCGGAACTCAGTCGACATTTAGAGCCATTGATATTGAGGTTCCTGCCAATTCGACAGATTTCCAAATTTCAAGTGGAACGCAACCGGCAATCTTACAACCCCCTGAAGGATTTAATCCAGGAGTCGACGCCCTTTCATTTGAATTTAGCGTCCTCCAAGAGGCCGTCCCTGAGCCTGCCGACCTTTAGGAGTGAAAGTAGCATCACCACTATTTGCGTGAAGATTGATTTCAATTTAATTTTGTACCAGAAGCTTTGAAAAACCCACGGCTTCCCTTTCTCGAATTTTTTCTTGGTAGAACTTAAAAGAAATTTTTTGATCTCTAATAGCTTGCTTAATAGCTTCGGGATGCCTCTCGCAATCCAGCACTGACTTCCAGGCGTGGATGTTTCGAGGGGCGTGGAGATCGCTTGAAGCGATCTTTGGCAAATCACTTTCCATGACCTCGGTGAACAGGTGGGCCCCACTTGCTACTTCCCATGCATCAAACTCCCCGGCCAATTCCCTGCGCCGACTCCAAAGGTGATAGGTCTGAGGTTCAAACTTTCTCGTATCCACGGGGTGAGCTGCGATACTCAACCCCCCTTGATTGCGAATTTCTCTACAGAGCTCCAAAGCATCTTGGTCGGCACTAATAAACTCCGTCACTCCCAAGCCGAGAATATGGGCCGAGCGATGATTTAAAATAGAGTTCTTAGTCAATTCGAACCCAGGAATAACAATCATCCCATACTGATCCTTGGCTCGCTCTCCCTCTTCTTTGATAGTCGTAACATATTCAGGAAAGCTCTCAGGAGTCAGTGTCTTTTCGAGGTACTTTGCCGCCCTGCCAAGTACACTTTTTTGTTCGCAAAGGTGATCGGTAATGGCGATAGCGCCAAAGCCCCGCCTACCGTAAAAATCGACGAGCTCGGCAATTGTCAACTTGCCATCACTAAATGTGGAATGTACGTGCAAATCAGCCAAAATCATCAATTAAATGCTAGCAAATCCCGCTGCTCGCAGTGTCAGACTTGTGTCAAAGGATGATTTGTGTTTTGTTGATGAATACTTCAAACCGAAGTACTAGGGACAGAAAATGGGGGATTCGTGAAAACCACAATGGGATTAACCGTCTTATTATCGACTTTAGTTTTAGTTTTGTCAGCCTGCCAAAGTAAAACCAAAAAAGGTGATTACAAAGGATTTGGCGAAAACAGTTTACCCGAGGAAGTTGTGCAAAAATTTGCTCCAAAACCTCTTCCGCCAGAAGAAACTCGAATCATCGAAAACCTGATGGATCTTCGATCGCCAGGTCGTGGGTTGTTAACGCCAAATAATAAAAATTTAATATTCAGCTGGAGTGTTACCGGCACCCGTCAAATTTGGAAACTGGATGGTCCCAATCGATTCCCCATTCAACTCACCGGAGGGGAAGATGGAACTCGACTTCTCGAAATTGCCCCCAACGGAAAATTTGCTCTCGTATCTCGAGATAGCAAGGGCAATGAGTTTCCTGGGATTTTCAAAATGGATTTGCAAGGCAGTCCTTTAAAAGTCATTTACCGGCAGCAAAAAGTAAAACCCCGATTTGGCTTTATCACCAAGGATTCCCGATTCGTCTACATCTTCGCCAACGACCAGCATCCCGTTAACTACACCCTTTACAAAATCAATATTGCCACGGGCGAAAAGCAAGAAGTCATGAATACTCCAGGCTCCTGGTACCTGGCTGACTGGGACGAAAAACGAGGAAAATTCTTACTCGCTAATTTGACCGGTAGCCGTTCCACCGAAATTAGTGAGTTTGATCTGAAGAGTAAAAAGTTAACTCCTATTATCGGCCAGGGCGAAAAAGAACTCTACTGGATAAGTTATACCAACAAGCCGGGAGAGTATTTAGTATCGACAAATAAGCTAAGGGACTTCAATAGCCTCTATACTCTCAAAAACGGAAAACTCACCGCCCTGTTAAAATTGGACAAAGAAATCGAAGGCTACGAACTTTCTGATAATAGAAAGTACTTGCGCATCCAACTCAACCGAGACGGTTACACTGAGATGATCATCTATAATTTTCCATCAATGGTGAAACGCAAACGAATCACTGGCTTCTCGACATCAAAAGCTAAGGGACGAGTCCTGCACATGTATGGAGGTGGTTTTTCGAAAGACAACCGCTACATGCCCCTTTCAGTTCTCTTTTCAAAAGCTCCCACCGAAAACTATGTCCTCGATCTTCGCACTATGAAACTCAGGTCATGGAACAAGGCCAGTGCTCCCGAAATTAATACATCAAAATTTGTGGAACCAGTATTAACCAAATACAAGGCCAAAGACGGCACCGAAATTCCGATGTTTATCAAGCAACCTGAGCACTGTATAAAACAAGTCTGCCCTTGGATTGTGAATTTTCACGGCGGGCCAGAGGGGCAATCGCGACCCTACATGTCTGCAAGCTCGCAGTACCTTATTGAAAAGGGCTTCGCTCTGGCGTGGCCAAACGTTCGAGGTAGCACTGGGTATGGTAGAAAATGGTCCGATGCCGATAACGGTCCCGATCGCTTAAAAGTCATTAGTGACATCGAAGACGCCGCCCGATATATCAGAAAGGCTTTTGGAACAAAAGACAATCCTCCGAAAATAGGAGTAATGGGCGGAAGTTACGGTGGATATTCTGTAATGATGGCCATGACCAAATTTGCTGGTTCCTACGATGCTGGAGTTGCCGTTGTTGGCATGAGTAGCTTACTCAGTTTCTTGCAAAATACAGCTCCCCATCGCCGTCACTTACGAACGTCAGAGTACGGTGACCCAGAAAAAGATCTTGAGGCCCTTAAAAAGTTATCGGCAATGACATACATCGATCAAGCCAAAGATCCGGTACTTATCATC